>CAYYUU010000023.1:0-17414 GCA_964474955.1 uncultured Alcaligenaceae bacterium
CGCAATCGTAACCCGCGTAGATGATCTTTGCCAACATGGGCATTTTCAATCAAGTTCTTTGTCCCAGGTGGCGCTTTCAGCGTCGCTCCGTTCAACGATTCTATCGTAACTCCCGTGTGTCGAGTTCGGGTCAGAAATCGTATCGGTTCCTCGTACACACCAGCATCGAGAATCCGAATGACCTGACCCGCCTGACACCTCTCGAGAGCTTCGGTGATTGTCTTGCACTGTCCCGTGCCGTCTTTGGCCACAGTCCAGCCATTGGGTATCGTAATGACCTTCGATTTCGGTTTGGGAGGGTTGACCACTGGCTTTGGCGTTTTTTTCGGTTTCTTCCAGCCGCGCTTCTTGCTAGACAGTTCGTTGGTCTTTCGTTCCGCATCCTTCTTCTCCCCGGCGTTCGCCACCGAGTTCGAGTCTTTCGGTCCCCGAATTCCACTCCAAGTGTAGAGCCCATACGTCCCCAGACACCCAAGCAAAAAAACAGCCAACATCGCAACGAACCGAAAGATGGCCCAGCGCCGTTTGGCCGGCTGGCTTTGTTGCTGTGCCTGGAAACTCACTGTCTGTTGAGCCGATGGCAACGATGGAGAAGACCCAGCCACGTGAGCAGCCAGAGCCTCAGCGACTTCCCGCATGTCCTGATACCGATCCACCGGACGTTTCGCCATCATCTTGCCGATGACGTGGGTGAGTCCGACGGGAACTTCTGGCGTGAGTTCTTGCAAAGGTTGGGGTTGCTTGCTTTCGTGAGCCTGAAGTTTTTCCGAAAATGACGAACCGGGAAACGGCACTTGTCCCGCGATGAGTTGATAGAGAGTGCATCCAAGAGCGTAGACGTCGGCGCGTTGGTCGACTCGCTTGGCATCTTGGAATTGTTCGGGTGGCATGTAATCGGGAGTGCCCAAGCTCGTCTGGTCGCGAGTGATCGTCGAATCGCCGATGAAATCATGAACGAAGCGGGCCAGACCAAGATCGAGGATTTTGATCTCTCCATCAGGCGAAAGAAGCAGGTTACTTGGCTTGAGGTCCCTGTGGATCATTCCGCGAAGGTGAGCCCGGTACATCCCCAGAGCAACACGATACGCGTAGTCGGCAGCAACGCTCGGCGGGACCTTCCCCTTCTGTTTGACCAACTTGTCGAGGCTGACTCCCTGGACGTATTCCATGACCAGGAAATTGCGGCCTTTGTCCTCTCCCGAGTCGAAAGCTTTTACAACGTTGGGTAATGCGAGGGCTGCGAGAGCCTTGGCTTCTCGCTTGAATCGTTCGACCGCATCGGGGCTGTCCATGTGGTGGGGCATCATGAGTTTGATGGCCACGACCCGATCGAGTTGCGTGTCCTTGGCCCGAAATACATTGCCCATGCCGCCGGAGCCAACCTTCTCGAGCAAGTGATATCGGCCCGCAAGGATGCACTCATCACCGCGTCCCTGCAGAACTTGCTCGGCCTGGTACTCTGTCAAGAAGTCGCGTTGGACAAGGACTTCGGCGACCTGGTTTTGGGTGATGAACTCCGTGTCTTGTCCTTGAAGTTCGGCCTTGAGTTGTTCCCAGTTTGTGTCAGGCGCAAGGCCAGATTTCTCGACAGCTTCAAGAAATGAATCGTTCGGGTGGATGGACATGAGCGACTCCGGATTGGGACGCAGACGGCCCGAAGTAGAACTGCCGGTGGTCGTTGGCGTTCGTGTTCTTTTTGGGAAAGGGAGAAGAGTTGTAGGATAACGGTTTTGGGCTGGTGATGCCAGGCAAGGTTTGGAATCAGGTTCTCGCACCAACTTACCTGTCCGGATCGTAACTCTCCCGTAAAATCTCAAAGACCGCCAACAGCGCCCGCGGAACTTCTCTTCGGCACCTCGATTTTCCCAAGGAGGCTCACTTGGACGTCCTGACACTTTCCCGCTTGCAGTTTGCCTTCACGATAATGTTTCATTATCTGTTCCCGCCCTTGACCATCGGGTTGAGTGTCGTGTTGGTGTACTTGCTGGCAATGCGGCTCTGGACGAAGGACGCGTTGTACGAATCGGCGGCGAAATTCTGGACGAAAATCTTCGGCCTGAACTTTGCTCTTGGCGTGGTCACGGGAATCGTCATGGAGTTCGAGTTCGGGACGAACTGGGCTCGGTATTCGCGTTTCGTCGGCGACGTGTTTGGCTCGGCGTTGGCGGCGGAGGGAATCTTCGCGTTCTTTTTGGAGTCGGGATTCCTGGCTGTGTTGTTGTTCGGGTGGAACCGTGTTGGCCCGCGGATGCACCTGTTTTCGGCCATGATGGTTTCACTTGGGAGTATCTTCTCGGCAGTCTGGATCGTCGTCGCGAATTCGTGGCAACAGACACCCGCAGGCCATCACATCGTGCCCTACGAAACCGTTGGCGGTGAAACGTTGATGCGTGCGGAGATCGTCGACTTTTGGGCCATGGTGTTCAATCCTTCGACGATTCCCCGACTCACCCACGTTTGGATCGGTGCGTTGATCCTCGGTGCGTTTTTCGTCATGAGCATCTCCGCCTACTATTTATTGAAGAATAAACATCTCGAGTTCGCCAAAAGGTCGTTTCGTGGGGCTCTTTTGCTCGCAACGATTGCGTCGATCGCGCAGGGAGTTTCGGGCCACCTCCAGGCGCAAAACGTCGCGAAATATCAACCGGCCAAACTCGCGGCCTTCGAAGCACATTGGAAGACCCAGAAAGGGGCGGGGCTTTATATTTTTGGGTGGCCAGACGAAAAGAACAAAACGGTCCGGTTCGGAGTGGCTATCCCGGGGATGTTGAGCTTCCTCGTTCACGAAGATTTCGACGCAGAGGTCGTCGGGCTCGATGACCTTGAGAAAGATTGGGGCAAGCCGAACATCTGGCTTTCGTTCCAGTGTTTTCACATCATGGTCGGCATCGGTGTCCTCTTCATCATCACTACGTTGTATGCATGTTTCTTGATGTGGCGCGGCAAACTCTTTGAATCCAAATGGATGCTTCGATACTTCGTGTTTGCCGTCTTTTTGGCATTCGTCGCAAACGAACTCGGGTGGGTCGCCGCCGAAGTCGGACGCCAACCCTGGATCGTCTATCCCATGGTCGATGCGGATGGAAGACCTGTCCCTGGCACCGGGTTGAAGACCGCCGATGCGCTATCCGAATCGGTCACGAGCGAGCTGGTCCTTGGGTCGATCATCATGTTCGGGGTTGTGTATTTCGTTCTTTTCATCCTTTGGATCTTTTTGTTGAATCACAAAATCCAACAAGGGCCGGAAGACATAAAACCTGAAACGACCGAGGGCGAGAAGACCGACAAGGGCGGCGTGTTAGCCCCGGCGACTGGAAAGGCAGAAGAAGGATTGACCGGAGAGGCGAAATCTAAGCCCGAAGGCGATTCTTCTCCTGAGAGGTCAGTGAATTCTTGAGAGTTTTCCTCAACCTAAACGAGACATGAGACGTGTCATGCCCCATATGGATCTCCACATACTTTGGTTTGCCTTGCTCGGCGTATTACTCGCCGGTTATGCCATCCTCGATGGTTTCGACCTCGGCGTCGGAATGCTCCATCCGTTTGTAGCCCGCACGGACACCGAACGGCGTATTTGTTTGAACTCCATCGGTCCTATCTGGGACGGAAATGAAGTATGGCTCGTGACTTTTGGTGGGGCATTGTTTGCGGCGTTTCCGGAAGCGTACGCCACGATCTTTTCGGGATTCTACATCGCGTTCATGGGGGTGATCTTCGCGCTTATCTTTCGGGCCATTTCGATTGAGTTTCGGAGCAAGATGGAAACGTCGAGTTGGCGCTATGTGTGGGACTATGTGTTTTGTTTTGCGAGTCTCCTGGCTTGCCTACTGTTCGGGGTGGCCGTTGGAGCGGCCATGGATGGAATTCCACTCAACGAAAGGGGAGTCTTTGTCGGTCGGTTTGTAGACCAGATTGAGAGTTATTCCATCGCTACAGGTATCATGACGGTGGCCATGTTTGTCATGCACGGCTCTATGTTTTTGTACCTCAAGACTGAAGGGGAACTCCAACAACGCGTCCAGCGAATTCTGTGGCCAGCCTTCTTCACTTTCTTGGGGACGTACGTTCTCGTGACGATATTGACGTTCACGCTCCATCCACGCGCCACGAACAAATATGCCGAGCACCCATGGGTTATTGGAGTCGCCGTGTTGGCGGTGTTAGCCATCGCCAACATCCCTCGGGAGCTATACCGAAAGAACGCCGGAATGGCCTTTCTATCATCGTGTGCGGCCATTGCTGGTTTGGTGTGTCTGTTCGGGATGGCTCTGTTCCCCAATTTGGTGACGTCTAACCCCAGCCCGGAATATAGCCTGACTATTTATAATGCCGCATCGTCGGAGAAAACTCTTGGTATCATGGCCATCGTAGCAGCCATCGGGATTCCTTTCGTATTGACCTACACGTTCATTATCTATTGGACGTTCAGGGGGAAGGTGAAGCTCGATAAACATAGTTATTAACCAGAAACGACGACTTCAAGCGAATCCAGAAAGAGAGCATGGCCACAGATGAATACAGAGAAGCACGGAAAATGTCTGAGTTCATCTGTGTTCATCCGTGGCTATTATCCTGACATTTTTCTTCGCACGTGGGCGTGAACCCTCCGGTTGTCTGATCCCAGTGTCCGAGAACGATAAAGTAGAGCACCCATGATTGAACTCGGCGAACTTGTTCTGCGTGGACACGCAGCGGTCCTCGAAGTCCGAACGAAGATCCATGAGTTCGCCCAAGCTCTCGGTTTCGATGGGTTAATCGCCTCCAGGCTTGGCGCGATCACTTCCGAACTGACTCGTCAACTCGTTCGACAAGGCCATGCCGCGAGGATGTTGGTCGGATTCGTGGAGTCCGAGTCCCAAGGTCTTGTGCTGATCGTGCGCCATAACGCGCCGATTCCGGCTCCTCGCGCACTGTACAACTTCTTTGACGTGGTCACTCCGTTGTCACTCGGCGACGAAATTCACACCCTCCGCCTCGTCAAGCATTTGGATTCGCCCGTGCGAATCACCGAAGACTTTCTCCGAGATCATAGGGAGCGGGTGGGTCGTCCGTCGCGTGACAAGCTCATGCGAGAACTCCAGGCCAAGAACGAGGAACTGGAAAGATACGGAAACAATCTGGAACAAACCGTCGCAGCTCGCACTGGAGAGTTACAGACGGCGCTGGAAGAAATCCAAAGGAACGAAGAAAAGTTTCGTGCTTTGTACGAGCATTCCCGCGACGCCCATTTAATCGTCGGGTCGGAAGGAATTATCGATTGCAACTATGCTGCCGTGGAGATGCTTCGCTGTAACAGCAAGAATGAACTCCTCTCGATGCACCCCTCTTATTTCTCACCCGAGTTCCAACCCGATGGAAGTCGTTCGGACATTAAATCGCAAGAGATGGACGCGATTGCGAGTCGGCGTCGGTATCATCGTTTTGACTGGGTTCACCGCCGGATGGACGGAGAAGAGTTCCCCGTAGAGGTCACACTCACGCCCGTGATGATCGGCGACAAGCGAACAATGTTGGCCGTTTGGCACGACCTGACCGAACGAAAGCGGAAGGAAAAACTCGCTCAGTTGGGTGCCGAGATTGGCAGGGCCCTAACGACGACGCAAGACTTGCGAGAAGAACTTCAAGGGTGTGCGAGGGCAATATTTCATGGACTGGAGGCAGCCTACGTCCGGATCTGGACGTACGTCGAGAACGAGAACGTGCTGGAATTGCAAGCCAGCGCCGGGCTCAGCACGCCATTCGACGAAGACGAACGCCGCATCGACGTCACGACCTCGAAGCTCGGCATGCTGGTCCTTAAGGGGCGCTCCTTCTCCACGAACGTGGTCCGCGATGATACTTGTTTGATCGATCCGAAGTGGGCCGAACAAGCGAACCTCGTCGGCTTCGCGGCCCGCCCGTTATCGGTCGATAAGCGAGTGCTCGGGTTGCTCGCGCTCTACACTCGTCGGCCACTCGAAGACGAAATTCTCGACATCCTTTCGTCGATAGCCTTTAGCATCGCGGTCGCCATCGAACGCAAGCGGACCGAGCAAGAACTTCGAAAGGCGCGGGAAGTGGCCGAAGAAGCCAACCGTGCCAAGAGTGCTTTCTTGGCCAACATGAGCCACGAACTGCGAACACCGATGAACGGCATCATGGGGATGACCGACTTGGCCCTCGATACCGAACTGAGCCCGGATCAACGGGAGTTCTTGACGACCGTCAAGTCATCGTCGGAAGCGTTGTTGGCGCTTCTGAATGACATCCTCGACTTCTCGAAAATCGAGGCCGGCAAACTGGAACTCGACCCGACGGATTTTGAACTGCGTGACGGCATCGCCGACACGCTCAACACGTTGGCCGTCCGAGCGCATAACAAGGGACTCGAACTCGCTTACCAGGTAGGCAACGACGTCCCCGACGCACTCATAGGTGACCTCAACCGACTTCGGCAAATCATCATCAACCTTGTGGGCAACGCCATCAAGTTCACCGAACAAGGTGAGGTCGTATTGCTTGTGGACGTCGAGCAGAGCGAATCGGCAGACCAACTAGAAAACCGTGAGTCACGAAATCGAAAAGAACTTTTTCTCCATTTCCAGGTCCGAGACACGGGAATCGGCATCCCCGAAAAGAAACTCCAAAACATCTTCAATCCCTTCGAGCAAGCCGACACTTCGACGACTCGCAAGTATGGCGGGACGGGTCTCGGATTGGCCATCTGTTCGCAGCTGACGGAGATGATGGGTGGACGAATCTGGCTCGAGAGTGAACTTGGCAAGGGGAGCACATTCCACTTCACTCTGCGTTTCGGACTCGGAACTCCTCGCAAGAAGCCAAAGAAGGCCATCAAACTCAGCGACCTTGAGGACCTCCGTGTCCTGGTCGTTGATGACAACCGGACGAACCGCCGCATCCTCGAAGAGATGCTACGCAACTGGCACATGTGCGGGACCTCGGTCGAAGGAGGCCGGCAAGGTATTGAGCTACTGGAAAAAAAGCAACAAGAAGGCAAACCGTTCGACCTGGTTCTTTCCGACGTCAACATGCCCGAGATGGACGGGTTCGGATTCACAAAGCGAGTCCGAGAAGGTGACGACAACTCAGACATTCCCGTGATATTGTTGACCTCGGCAGACCGAAGCGGAGACTTGCAGAAGTGTCGTGACCTTGGCATCGCGGCCCACTTGATGAAGCCCATCAAACAATCGTTACTGCTCGACGCAATCGTGAACGCCGTTTCGCCGGACCTCCAACGTATCGAACCCAAGGCCGCTGCCCGACAGATCACAGAACCAGAAACCCGGAAATTACGTATTTTGCTTGCCGAAGACAACGCAGTGAACCAAAAGTTTGCCATCCGGACGATTCAGAAACGCGGCCACGACGTGATCGTCGCGAATAATGGGAAGGAAGCCGTCGATGCCTGGGAAAGTGGAACCTTCGACGTCATTTTGATGGACGTGCAGATGCCCGAGATGGATGGGTTCGAAGCCGTTGCTCTTATCCGCGAGAAAGAACGAGCCTCCGGAACTCACATTCCCATCGTGGCCATGACGGCCCACGCCATGAAAGGTGATCGAGAACGTTGCCTGGAAGCCGGGATGGACGGTTACGTGACCAAGCCGATCAAGGCCCAGGTTATGTTTGCCGAGATTGACCGGCTGTTGTCCGAAGTGACTGAAGAGGAGTCCACGCCAACGTAGGGTCGCGGTCAAGCCAACCGAGAAGTGAAGACCGAAACGGAAACGAATACATGAGCGAACCCATCGAGAAAGAAGAACTCTTGGAGCGAGTCGATAACGATATGGAGTTTCTCGAAGAAACCATCGGCATGTTCCAGGAGGACTATCCCGCACTTCTGGAGGAAATCCAGACGGGCCTGGCCACGGGCGACAGTGAAGCCGTATACCGAGCGGCTCACACATTGAAAGGTGCCATCAGTAATTTCTGCGCGCCCAGAGCCGAAGAGGCCGCGTTGCGAGTCGAACAATCCGCCAAGGACGGAGACCTCTCGACTGGGGAAGACCAAATGCGTACACTTCAAGAGGAAATTGAACGCATGGTCCTCGTCCTGAAACAAATCCTCCAAGAGAACGCGTCATGAAAGTCCTGGTGGCCGAAGACGATCGCATTTCACGGCGGATGCTCGTTCGCGACCTGGAAAACTGGGGCCACGAAGTCGTCAGCGTGGAAGACGGACAGCAGGCTTGGGACAAGTACCAGGAAGAGGAGTTCTCGCTCGTCATCAGTGACTGGATGATGCCCAAGATGGACGGGCTCGAGTTGGTCCGGCGGATTCGCGCGTCCGACCGCGAACATTATGCGTTCTTCATTTTGCTCACGGCCAAGGCCCAAACGGAAGACATCGTCGAGGGCATGGATGCAGGGGCCGACGACTTTCTCACCAAGCCGTTCGAGCGAACCGAACTTCGCGCCCGGCTCCGTGCCGGCCAGCGCATCATCGAACTCGAGCGAAGATTGGCTGAACGAAACAAGCAACTCGACGAAGCCAACCGCCGCATGAAACGTGACCTCGACGCAGCGGCGGCCGTCCAACAATCGTTACTCCCAACCAACCTTCCCAAAATCCAAGGCATCCGGCTCGGCTGGAAGTTTCGCCCGTGTGACGAACTCGCAGGCGATTTTCTGAACGTCTTCCAACTCGACGATAAACATCTGGGCCTTTACGTCGCCGACGTGAGTGGTCACGGCGTCGCGGCCTCCCTGTTGTCGGTGGCGATCAGTCGGGTGTTGACGCCTGAGTTGTCGGAGTCATCGTTGCTCGTTCGTCCGCAAGGCAACGCATGTACCGGGGCAGGGATCGTTTCGCCGAGCGAAGTTGCGGGAGAACTCAACCGGCGTTTCCCGATGGAGAAATCGGGCGAGAAGTATTTCACGATTTCCTACGCGACATTGAACACCCAGACCCGCGAGCTTGTCTACGCATCCGCCGGCCATCCGCCGATCATTCACGTCCGGGCCAACGGCGAATCCCAGCTCCTTCAACAAAAGACCTTTGCCATCGGTTGGTTCCCGGAAACGGTTTATCCGCAACAACAATTGTCGCTCGAACGCGGCGACCGGCTGTTCCTTTATTCGGACGGGCTCAACGAGGCCATGAATGGTTCGGCGGAGCAGTTCAGCATCCCGCGGATCATGCAGACTCTTGCGGATACCCGAACCGAGCCTTTGGAGAATAGCTTGAGTGGGTTGATGCAACAGATCGAGAATTGGTGCGGGGAGCGCGGGCCGAAAGATGATTTGTCGTTGCTTGGGTTGGAGGTGGAGTGAAGTAGACTCACCTCCTAATTTGTAGTCGCCTTCCGCTCGCTTCCCGTGCGACCACTTCGCCCATGACCGAACTCGCAACGCTGCCAATCTCTTTCAATCGCTTCAAGATTTCTTCGACGTGTGATTCTGGAACGCCGAGCAGCAACCCGCCACTTGTTTGCGGATCGAACAACGCAGCGTATCGCGCATCGCTTTCGGCGATTCCCGCACTCGACATTTCGGTTTCGGCGTCGCGGTTGGCAGGGGCGAGCGTGCTCTCGATCTTGTGTTCGGATATGAGTTCTTCGACTCCGGGAAGCAGAGGGATTTGGTCGAGGTGCAGTTCCGCGCCGACGTTGCTTGCGTGGAGCATCTCGAGAAGATGCCCCGCCAATCCAAAACCGGTGACGTCGGTGATGCCGGTGAGTGGGAACTCTCCAACGAGAGACGCCGCCTCTTGGTTGCTCGTGAGCATCGATTCGAGTAACGTCATCCACCATTCGGCGCGACAAAGCGCCTGCATGTGAGCGGCGAGCAGAACGCCGGTTCCGAGTGGTTTCGTCAATATTAAACGATCTCCGGCGCGGAGTTTTCCTTTCGTCGTGATGGTGTCGTCGCCGTGGTCGGCCAGGATCGTGAAGCCGATCGTCAGTTGTGGTCCTTCGATCGTGTGGCCGCCGACGAGGGCGGTATTTGTTTTTCGGAATTCTTCGAGGCTCCCGGCGAGAACATCGCGGAGCATACTTTCTTGTTGGCGCGGTCGGCCAACCGGAACCGTCGCCATCGCGAGAGCCACATTCGGTTTTGCACCCATCGCGAAAATGTCGCTCAAAGAATTTAATGCGGCGATTCGGCCTACGAGATACGGATCGTCGAATGGTGCTGCAAAAAAATCTACCGTCACGCTCATCGGTCGCCCGGTCGTTTTGATGACCGCGGCGTCGTCGGGATGATCGAGTCCGAGCAAGACGTGGTCGGCTTTGGGGACGTCCAACTCGGACAGAGCTTTCGAAAGGACTGAGCCAGCGACCTTTCCGCCACACCCCATGCAACGCATTACGTTTTCGTCGGGTTTTGGCTTCTCGGGCTTCATCTCCATCGGACGGTAGTCCTGGTATTTGTCCATGAACTTGCTGTCGATTCCGTCCTTGAGCCACCACGCCAACTTCGAGTGAAATGTCATGCCGAGATAATCTGCGATCGCTTTCCCGTCTCCGGTGTTGAGCAACTTGAGGAATCCTCGTTGCGGTTTGTACGGGATCAGAGGTTTGTTTTCGAGCGTCCGACGAAGGTTCTTCCAGAGATACATACCTTGCCGCACGGCGTATACGCCCGCTTTCGGAGTTGGGTCGGTCTCGATCGTTCCGGAGTCACCGACGACGAAGATCGGAGCATTCGCGGTCGTTTGCAATGTTGGATGCGTGAGCAAGAAGCCCCGGTCGTCCGTCGGGAGTCCGAGTTTCGCGAGTAATGGCGGCGCGATTGCACCCGTAGCCCAGAGCACCAAATCGGTGGCAAGTTTTTCGTCGTTGTCGAGTTCGAGCTTCCCATTGGTCAATGACTTGACCCGTCGGCCAAGTCGAATGCGGACGCCGCGAGCCTCGAGTTCGCTCTGGACTTTCGCAGCGGTCTTCTCGGTCATTCCGTTGACGAGTCTGTCATTGCTGTCGACGAGGGTTATTTCGAACGGGACGTCGCCGAGAGCTTTTCGGAGAAACACGGGCAAGCAGAAGGCAATCTCCACGCCACCCGCTCCGCCGCCCACAATCGTTACTTGGAGAGGATCAGTCGATTGTTTCTCGGGGAGTTGGGTGAGCCGTTGCTCCAGCCGAGTGAGGAACGTTTGCATCGGCTTGATCGGCACGTAGGCGTCGCTGTTAATCGTGACGCCATCGGTCCGCGGTCGCGAACCAATGCCGATCGATAACGCATCGAAGGCTAACGGCGACCGACTCTCGAACAAGAGTCTTCGGTTTGGGAAGTCGAGCCCGGTCACCTCATCGACAATCAGCCGGGCTCCATTTGCCGCGCACAGTCGGACGAGGTCGATTTGCATGCGTTCCGTTGGATACTGACCGGCGAGTGTCCCCGGTAGCATGCCCGAGTAACTGACGACCGGCATGTTCGAGACACACGTCAACCGAGCGTTTGGGAATGGTTTCATCCGCCACATGCGTAAGACGTGGGCGATGGTGTGGCCGATTCCAAGAAGGACAATGTCGAGTTTGGGGAGGGTTTGTTGCATCGATTGGTGGGTCGCTTGGGCCTGACAATTTAACCAGCTCGATTTTTGGTGTCGAGTTTTTCGGGTTCTTGTTGCTTAGGTGACAACCGAGTGATTGCGGACGTCACCTCTCGCAGCCAGTTTTCGGCATCGTCTCGGTCGGTCGTAACGCCGAGGACGTGTGTCTTGTTTTTGCCAAATTCGAGAGTGACGCTCCAGCTTTCTGTTCCCGTTTCTTCGAGCCGAAAATCTCGAAATGCACCAGGAGCTAAGGCCACGCCATCAAACCGGTCTTCTCCGGTACCCTCGTCCAACAAAATCTCTCCAGTGCGAGGATTTACAGCGACACTCGCTTCTGTGTCTTGCAGGTCGATGAACCACCCATAGGATTCCTTGCGGAACTGTTTAATTTGTTTCGGCATCGGTTTCTTCCAAATGCTGAAAGGCTGCCCTTTCTTTGTAGCACTGAATGACGGCAATGTCGATTCATCATCTTGCGGCGAAAACCAGGATCACTGCGGTTATGTTGCAATATAGCTCTCGCGACTTTCTGATGAAATTTAGAGACCAAAGGTGCGCAATCTGGAACCTCTGCCTGGTCGTGTATAAATTAACCCTATCACACCCCCCATACGTCTCTTCGGTCCGCACACACGGATCAACTATACCCTGTACTTGGAGTTTTCAACGATGCGTCTCGCTGGGATCTCACTGCTCTTGACCGCCCTGCTGATCCTCAGTCCAGGTTGCGGTTCGTCGAACAATAACGGCAAGTCGAGAAAACAAGCTAAAGCCAACACGCCCGAACAAACAAAGGCCAAGACAACACAAAACAACTCCGACCCCAAGAAACCTGGATCCAAGAACCCCCAACCCCAAGACGAAGGTAAGCGGCGTTTCGCGAACGATCCGGGCAAGAATGTTCGAGATGCTTGGGCGGCTGCCGGAGCCCAAACTGCGTGGTTCCGTTTGGATGAGAGAGGTCTGATGTCCTCGCATGGTTTTGGGCCGGGCACCTCCGACGATTACGTCGCCAAGAACGTCCGACCAGACGAAACTCCAGGCTTTACATTTGAAATGCCATCGACGAAACCGCTGCACAAACTCCCCGAGACGAACTTGGCTTACGGAATTCACCTCGGCTCCATGGCCTACATTGCAGAAGCTCTGCCCCAACTCGGCCAACTCAAGAACTTGAAAATCTTGGACCTGAGCGGTTGCGAAGTTACGGATGAACAACTCAAAGGCCTGAGTGGGGCTCCGAAGCTCTTGGGGGTGAGTCTGCAACACTGTAAGAAGCTGAAAGGTCTCGGGTTCAAGCATCTCACGAAATGTCCTTCGTTGGAGGTCATGACGCTGCGATTTTGCCGCAACTTGACCCCGAAAGGATTTGAGGCACTTGGGACAGTGAACACCCTGAAGACGCTCAACCTTGGCGCCACGCCGCTCGATGACACTGGCTTGAAGCACGTTGCGAAATTGAAAAACCTCCGCCGGTTGTACATCGGGCGAGAAACGAAGATCACGGACGCAGGCGTCAAGCACCTGGCGAAACTCACGAACCTGGAGCACCTGGGTCTCGGCGGCGCAGGAAAGGTCACCGATGACGGAGTAAAAAGCCTGACAAAAATCGAGAGCCTGAAGGAACTCGACTTGCGAGGCACGAAGGTCACAGGAGCAGGGTTAAAGGGACTCGCAAACCACAAGAACTTGGAAGTTCTGGACATCCGTGGGTGTTTCGATCTGAAAGATGCCGACCTCCAACACCTCCAAAAATTCAAGAGTTTGAAGACAGTAAAAGTCGCTCCTTTCCGCGGGATTACCAAAGGTGGGATCGACAAACTCCAGAAGTCAGTTCCAAAGCTAAAGGTTGACCAAAAGTTGGGCTAATCGCTGTTCGCTTTTTGCGTCGATCACGCACTCGCCTTTTCACTCCGACTGGAACGCAAGTGCCATCCGATCGACGCCAACGCAAACGTCCATACGGTCCCGAATGTCACACTCGCCCACTCCAAACAATGCGGCAACACGACGCCACACGCAAAGAACATCAAAGCGAAGACGTAGAACCGGCCCCAGTAAAGACAGCCCAGCACTGAGAAGAAAAACCCCGTGAGGACACAACAAAACGGATAGCTCGCGTAGAACATGCTTTCGTGTGTGCCTTGGGGAAGACTCTGGCTGATCGGTAGCAACAGGAAACACGCACCGGCGTAGACACCACACACGACCCAAAGTCGATATTCAGCGGTCGTCGCGGTGGCCCTCCACAGTGTTCCCCGAAACCAAAAGAAGCCTCCGGCCATCAACAAAAATTGGATGAGGTACGCGAGGGTTACGTAAGTCTTCGAATGCAAGCTGCCGACCCAAAAGGCAATGGCCAAGTGCGTCAAGAAAACAATCCCTGACCATGAAAGCATGACGTGGCCCCACGAATGGAACTCCGCATCTAAATCACTTCGTTCCAACGTTCGCATCAACCGATCGAGGAAGTTCACGCTGCGAATGCTTATCGACTCCCCGCGTAAGTACCGATCCAGGTCGCCCGCCAGATGTGCGGCGGATTCGTAACGTCGACCGGGCTCTTTCTCCAGGCACTTCATGCAGATCGTTTCCAGATCGCGAGGCACGCTCGGGTTCAACAACCGGACCGGCAGCGGTTCCTGGTCGATCACTTGCAAGACCGTGTCCAGTGGTGTTTCCGCCCGAAAGGGTGGTCGGCCCGTCAACAATTCGTAGAGGATCGCACCCAGGGCGTAGACGTCGGTCGCGGGACCGATGGCTTTCGTTTGGCCTCGGGCTTGTTCGGGGGCCATATAACTCGGCGTCCCCATGACGGTGCCTGTTTGGGTCTTCGTGGCCTGCACGTTGAGCTGTTTGACCAAACCAAAGTCGGTGATCTTCGGCTCGCCGCTCTTGGTCAACAGCACGTTCGCCGGTTTCAAATCCCGATGTATGAGGCCGTGATCGTGGACGACGTGCATGGCCGAGGCGAGCGTTTGGACGAGATTCGTGGCTTCGCGACAAGTCAACGATGTCGTGCGGATCTTGTCGGCGAGTGTTCCCCCTTCGACATATTCGAGGGAGAAATAGCTGTGACCCTCGTGCTCCCCGACTTCGTAAATTTGCACGACGTTCGGATGCTGCAGACGAGCGACGGCCTCGGCTTCCGTCCGGAATCGTTGAAGGTTGTCCGGAGGCGCGTGCAACCCGCCGAGAATCACTTTCAACGCGACCGTCCGATCCAGATTGGATTGTTTAGCCTTGTAAACGATCCCCATGCCGCCTTGGCCGAGCAATTCAAGGACTTCGTACTGTCCCATCCTTCCGAGGGAACCTGCCTCGTCGGTCGCCAGGAATCCCAACGCAGCCGCGAGTTCGCGCGACTCGCCGCTAGTTCCCGGTATGACGGTTGGAACTTCCTCGACGTTGGTTGGGTGAAGAATTTCGGTCGGTTGCTTGTCTGGTGGAGTTTGGTTATTCGGAGCGGTCATGGGGACAATACGCTGTTTCTTCGAGACATGGTTTTCAAACGTCATTTCGAAAACCATTTCTCATTACATGTAAGCTTGTGTGGTCGGCTTGATTATTAACTCGGGGATGTTCGCGCGTGGAGGCATCGTACAAACGAAGGCCACGGCGGCCCCAACGTCATCGGGTTGTAGGATGCGAGCACGATGGTCGTCCGTCACCGGCTTGGGCCGGTTCTCCAAAATGGGAGTGTCGACTTCGCCCGGATAGATGTTCGTAACGCGGATGTTGCTGTCTTTCTCTTCGACGGCAAGACAAAGCCCCATTGCCGCCATCCCGAACTTGGACGCGGAGTACGCTGTCCCGCCAAGAGGGCTCGCTCGCTTGCCCGCCGTGGAACTAATGTTCACAATCACGCCGTCTTGTCGCTGCAACATTTGCGGCAGCACGGCATGGAGACAATAAAAAGCCCCATCCAAATTGATCCGAATGAGTTTGTCCCAGTTTTCGATGCTCAGCTCTCGACACAGGCGTTCTTTCAAGTTCGTCCCGGCGTTGTTCACGAGAATGTCGATCTTGCCATGTTGTTTAGTCACTTCCGCCACAACGGCTTGTACTTTCGCCGCGTCGGAAACGTCGAGTGGGTGATACGACACCTTCTCACTCTTGAGCGATTTCGCTGCCTTCACAAGTTTCTCTTCGCTTCGGCCTGCGATGGCGACGGTAGCTCCTTCGTCGAGCAGTGCGCGAGCTGCGGCCAAACCAATTCCGCTCCCACCGCCGGTTATGAACGCCACTTTTCCTTCCAGTTTGTTCATCGGGACTCGCTTTCTTGGTTATTCATCTGTTGAAGTGCTGCAACGTGCATACCACTTATCGTATGGAAATGGAGAGAGGGAACAGGGAACAGAGAGACAAGAGTCTCAAGCGAAGGCGCGAAGGTGCGAAGAAAGAAAAGGAAGAAGATTTTTTCCTTGTTCCATTCGCTTCCCAGAACCCGAGCCGTTGGCCTGGCTTCGGCAAATGCCTGGGACTTGGGAGGTCGGATAAATAGTTGTCGTGTTTGTGGTGTTGTTTGGGGAGTGCCGTCTTTCGCTCCGCGAAAGAACACCTGTCTTCTGCGCCCTTTCGCGGAGCGAAAAACGACACTCCAAAATGCGACTCCTATTCATCTCACCGCCCAAGGCCAGTTGCAAGCGGACTGAATTCGCCGAAGTTTTCTGGAACGAGATTTCAAGGGGACTCCACTTTTCTTAATTCGCACTTTCGCGCCTTCGTGTGAGGTTTCTGTCTTTCTGTTCCCTGTTCCCTATTGTGATGTTTTCGTGAGTGAGGGCTGCCTTGTCCCGTCCGTTGTTGAATGAATTCGTCGGTTCGAGTATGCTGGATGCATTCTTTAATTGAGAAGCCGAATGGACGATAAACCTGCCAACGTAACATCTCCCTCCACCGATCCATTTTTTCGCCATAATTTGTGTGTCGAAAGCTTTTTCTCGGCATTCAACGGGATCTTCATGGGGCTTTCGATTTTCATGGCCCCAATCGTCGCGGTCGTGGCGTTGGACGCGAGCCCGTTAGAAGTCACTGTTTTGGCGACGGCGTTTCCGGTCGGTGCATTTCTCGGACCGCTGTGGGCGCATTTGGGTCGACGGTGGGGGATGCAACGCCTCGTGATCATTTCTTCCCTGCTAGGAAATTTTTCTTTTTTATTACTATTTTGGGTTGGATCCACTGTCCTTTTCACGACCCTTTTATCGATTAGTCAATTGATGAATTCGGCGATGCGGATGGGGCAGTCGAATCTGTATCGCCTCACGTACCCGAAGGAACAAAGGGGACGAGTCCTGGGTCGCCTTACGTTTTGGACCTATGTGACGATGGTCCCGAGCGTGTTGCTTATGGGCTTTTTATTAGACCGCAGCCGCGAGATTTACCAAGTGGTGTATCCGATGGCGGGCGTCTGTGGTCTCATCGGGTGTTTTTACTACAGCCTGATTCGTGTTCCCAAGGTGAGGGAGGACACTCAGACGAAACGCAGCTTTCGTGGGAGCATCCAAAAGGTCGAAAGGGTCCTGCGAAACGACAAACTATATTTGTGGTTTCAAGTTGCGTTCTTCCTGACTGGTGGGGCGTTTTTCATGTCTCGCCACGTCGTGTTGTTACTTGCCCGTGAGCGGTTTGGATTCAGCGCGTTTGAGCTGTCGCTTTGCCTGTCGGTCATCCCCCAACTCACGTTGGCCGTGGGATCACCGCTGTGGGGACGAGTGTTGGATCGATTCGGGATTATGGTCTGCCGCGTGTTGATCTCGGTCTTGTTGAGTTGTTGCTTGCTGTGTTATTTTTCCGGAATCATGTTCGGGGTTGCGTGGTTGCTGTACTTCGCCAGCTACCTCATTGTATTCTCCAACGCCGGCGGTCAACTCACGTGGTTTTATTCATCAAGCCTGATTGCTCCTCGCAACGA
>CAYYUU010000024.1:0-17382 GCA_964474955.1 uncultured Alcaligenaceae bacterium
CTCCCAAGAAAAAGAACACTGTCTCGGGGACAGCTTCCAAGGAATCTGTTGGACGGCGGCATGCGATGCACAGAACGGTTGTGAAGATCGACGAGGACATGAGCTAACCCATGTTCTTGTCTTTCGTGATGGCACATGAGGTTTCCCATTCTTCGAATGTATTGCTTTTTCTGCAATTTATATGCCACACGACGTACAACCCACGATCCCCTCTTCGCAGGATTCTCGACATCTTTTGGAACGGGCAAGTACATCGTTGGCATCCTTACCTTCGCAACTCTTCGGGATAATTGAGTGATCCCTGTTTTATTCGGGGAGGTGGGTCAATTTCCGGAAGGGAATTTCCCAGAGTCGAGCAACATCGTGCAATTCGTATCCGATTGTGGATTTTCTTACTGTTGACAAGTCAGCTCTTCTCCGCTCTTGAGGACGCGGGTCTCGTGTTGATCTACGTAAAGTCCGACGAGTTCCAGAAACGCAACGCACCCTCCACCATTCCTCAGTGTTGTCTGTTTTGTACGAGCACCAAATTGTGTCATTTTAGCTTGTTGGATTTTCAGCGAATTTGAATGTGGACGTACGGTTTCGTTTCTGGAACCGTACCAGAAATTCTTGTCGTGACGCGAGTAATTGTCCGCTCATGAACATGCGATATCGAGCTGAATGGTCAGTAAACATAGATGGAGAAAACGTAATACTAGATAGACCTGTTTTTCATGGCACGGGGATTGCGTCTCACTTGATCACTGATGGCAGAAAATCCTGACTTCTGCCAAAAAGACATATTTTCAAAGGAGCAACAAATGAATTTTGGTCGCTTGATCGGTTTGGCTTTGCTGGCTTTGGGTGCGGTGTTGTTGATCGTTGGAGTCACAGCCACAGACTCCGTTGCAGATCAATTTTCTAAAATGTTTTCGGGGGAATACACCGAAGGAACGATGTGGTTGTTGATCGGCGGAACCGTCAGTGCTGTCATGGGATTGGCGCTGACACTCTTTGGCGGTCCGGAACGATCTCGGGAAACTTAAGTCATTCCTGACACCATACTTCTTTGTTCCATATCCCTCATCCCTCGGGGTCATAGGCCTTGAGGGATTTTTCTTCACACGCTTAGTTCGTACAGGCCCAACCGCCGGAGAAGAGAGCCGCCGAAAGTTCACTCCCAGCGTGTGCAAGTTCATGCGCAATCATGGGCAGCAAGCTGAACCGTTGTTGTGACCGCCGGGGAACTCTACGTTCCGGTGAAACTGATGGAGGGAATTTATTCCCTGTCGGGAGAGATTGGAAGACCGCAACTTTCTCGGCATCCAATTTGCGGTGCTATAATAAGTCACCAACATGTGGCTCTGAAATTTAGACAGTAAGAGACACATCGGAATGACAAAGATATCATTAGTCAATGCACAACCCCTAAATCACTTTGAGGAGACTGCTATGAAACGACTTCTTATGCTTTCGCTCGCAACTGTATTTCTTGGCATCGTCGGCTGTGGTGGAGTTAATCAGCCCATTGAAGGCAAGAACGTTACGATCACTCCACCACCCGACGTCACCATTGCTCAGGGCGCGAAGGTTGAACAGTATGTCCTCATCACACGCGAAAAAGACAAAGCCAAAGGCCTCGTGACGATTAAATTCGAGGACCTCCCTAAGGGAGTCACGATCAAAGAAGGCAAGGAAATCACAATTGCCGAGAAAGACTCGCAAGGTACGGTCACGTTCGTAGCGGCCGACGACGCCGACTTGGTGGAAGCCCACAAAGTCACGATTATCGGTTACTTCAAGGACAAGAAAGTTGGGAAGTCCAAGGATTTCACCATCACGGTGCAAAAGAAGACGCTCAGAAAATCTTTCGAGAAAACCCAAGGAGAGTACGAAGAGGCGATCAAAAAGAAACTGAAAACCCTCAACTCGGACATCGACGAGTTGGCTACGAACATCAAGAAAGGGACCAAGAAGGCGAACAAAGCTACCGAAGAAAAATTGGAAACTCTGAAAAAGCAGTACGCCAAGCTCAAGCAAAGGGCTGAAAAAATTGCTGCCACGACCCAAGCCGAGTGGGCAGAATTCCAACGTGATACCGACCAAGCGTATGACGAGTTAAAGAAAGGGGTTCGAGAAGCGATTAATGAATTCAAGGATTAATCGTCCGAACGAAAACTTGGACGTCCTTATTCCAGCGGGGAGTCGGTTTCTCTTGAATAATCGGCTTCTTGCTGTTCCAGATCGCGCATCAATTTGCCAGGAGTACGCGTCCCGATGCCCGCGAACCAAACAAGAACTACTTATTGGCATATTGTTGTGAACCCAAGTCACTCTTTTTGCTAACAGCCACTAACAGTTCCGGATTACCAGAGGATAAGGCTCAAGAAATGCTGTTGATAGACTGTAGATGGGTAGGCGTAGCATGTTCGGGATATCTCCCAAAAGCCGTTTCAACGTTCAAAGATGGCGAGTCCTTGGTGCTGAAAACCGCGGACAAAGAGTTCGAAGGGAAAATAGGATTTGACCAAAACCAATGGCCGACAAAAGCCATCGAGATCGGGACAAACGACGCCTCCAAGGAAGACAAGAAATACGTCCCAAGTCAGTGGCTCCACTCTATTTATGTGGGGTCCATACTTGTGCTTGAAGGCGACCGATGCCGACACGGATGAATCCCACGATTAGGGTTATTCGAGAACTGGAACTTGGCCCACGGCGGGTTTGGACTGATTCGCAATGGTATCGAGCAACTAGAAACTAGATCTCGCAACACGTAACGCAGAGATTTCTTCCAGGCTCTTGTCATTGCATCGCAAGGTGGAATGACAAGAGCCTTCGTCATTTATTCTTTTTAGACTGGGATGCAAGACATGGCCAAGAACACTACTCACGATACGAGCGTCTCGGAGACGTCCCACCTTCATGCAACCCTCGTGCGAACTCGATGGCAAATCGCCTTCGCCGCAACGATCGTCGTCGTCTTCGCAGGTGCCCTCGTTTGGTACTTTGCTGGGAGTGGTTCCGTTATCAGCATTGACGAGAAGAAACTTCTCGCTGGAGCAAAGGAACGAGCCGCCAAGCACTCCGACGAGATCATCAAAGAAGCCACCGATTTGGGATCGGAAGTCATCCCGCCGCTTTACGACGAAATAGCAGAACAGGCTCAGGACGATTATCCCAAATACTTGCGTTTGACCAAACAGCAAGCCCAAGTGTTGAAAATGGAACTGGAAGACGCTTTGCGAAAAAAACTACGCAAGCAATTTCGTCAATTCCTCACGATAAATAAACAGGTTCTCGCGGAGCAATTTCCGAAATACGCCACCGAAAAAGGCATAGAACGGCTCATTCGGAAATTCGAGATGGCCTATGATCGCATTTTGCAACGTTACTATGTTCCACGATTTCGCAAGGCCATGGAACGAACAGAAGAATTATGGACGGCCTTTCCGCCGCTCGAGAACGTTTCTCCTTCGACCGACCTGGACCAGATGTTCGTCGAAGCGTTCGAGGCTTGGATCGTCGCCAACATCGCCGAAGTTATCCCTGAAGAGAAGACCAAGGCGAAGGACGACTGAGTCGTCGAAGTATTCTCATCGATAGTAACCTCAGTATGGAGATAGAACCCCATGTCTGCCCATAAAGACGTAGAAACACTGAAGAAGTCTGTTGCCCGGAACTCCTGGATCGTGACCATCTTGCTGGTCGTCATTGCCATCCAAGTCGTGAGTTTTGGCATTATTCTCTACAACCTCTATGCGTTTGCCCAACGCATGACGAAGCCGGAAACACTCTTGAACATGGCCGAGAGCCGACTCCGGAACAATTATCCCGCGATCCGAGAGAAGATGAAATCGAACATCATTCAGTCGGCCCCTGAGATCGCCAAGCGTTTGAGCAACCAAACAAAAGAGGGAATTCCGTATGCTCGCAACCGCCTCCAAAAATTTGCCATCCGCCAGTTGGATTACGGACTAAAAAAGGCGAAATTCATTGGAGTAAAAGAGTTCCGCGAATTCGTCGAGGAAAACGAGACGCTCGTTCGGGACGGCTTACAGGAAGTCAAAGAGGTTCCACAAGAGACCCGCAAATACGTCGTCCAGGTCGAGAACGCATTGGAAAAAACTTTTGGGACGAGTATCCAAAGCCACGCCCAACAAGTGTTAGCCGTCCATGATGTATTCAACGACCATTTGAAATATCTTCTGACTCATAGACCTTTGGACGAAGAGAATCGGTATGAAGTTCGATTGATTCGAGTCTGGCGGACCATGGAACAGCAGGAAATCTCCACAAAGAAATGACCGCAAATTTGGAGACCCTGGCACAACTGCATCATATAATCGTCGGGTCCCATGACGGGGTCTCGGAGCCGAGTCCGTTCCTCCCAAACCCCGATGAGGGCATCGGTGATACGAACATCGATCCCCCCAAGATTTCTGGGTTGAGGTGGACCAAACGTCTTTGGAGGTGGCATAGTCGTCAAACACTCGGTCCCCAAACAGGCCGGAAAGGATGGTCACCGCAAGGTCCAGGTTTGCGCACGCCGAAGAGTTGTTTTCCTTCGGCGTGCGAGGTCCATGAAGTGTTACCGAGGTATGTACATCCTCGGGCCGGCGTACCGAAGGGCAGAGTAGGCGCGGCCATAACGAACTTTCAGCAAGTTGTGTGGACGTCGGGCTCCAGCTTCGAGCGCCTTATCCATGGCCACTTGCCAAGCCATCCAGTTGTCGACCGTGCCGCGCAGGATTGCGACGCCATCTTTCACTGTGACGTCGATCTTCTTGGCTTTGTTGAAGAAGGCAAACTTTAGTTTTTCTTCAAGAGTCTCCTGGATTTCTTTGTCACTCTTGGGAACCCACTTCGTCCGGGCCGTTAAGTAGTTGTTGACGTGGACGACTCCCTTTTGGCCACTCGCCGTCCAGCTGGCGTGCATCTTTTCGAACTTCGAATCGGCGATGCCGTAAAGACTGACGTGGGCGTCTCGGACTCGCACCCTGACGTCCAGATGTTGGACATAGGGATCCCGCCGCAAGGCTTGTAACACGAACTCAGCGATTTGCTTGTCCGTCGGGCCCTCGTCGGCCCATCGCACCTTCAAGTGGTCACGCACGCGGCGCACACCGATGGTCGCCAGGGCAATGCTCTTGGCCGCCTGTTTCGCTCGGAGGAAACGGACGTTGCCCGAGAGCGTCACGACGCCGTCCTTGACTTCCACCTTGGGGTCGAAACTCATGACCCGTGGGTCGTTTCGCAGGGCCAATCGAAGTGCCATGTTGATGGTCTTGTCGTTGACGTCGGCGTATCGTTTTTGTCGGCGCAGATTGCCTCCGTCAGACTGAATTCGCAACCCTCGGTCGTCCACCTTCTGGACGCCCGCCACGTAGGCCGTTTTTCGGGCGAAGTTTTTCGCGTACCCGCTGCCCACGACGCCGTTGAGCACGACCGTCTGGTCTTTGACGGTGACGGCGATTTTGGCGTCGTCGAGGGGAACAGTAGAGTCGAGCAGGCCTTGCACCTCCTCGCGGATTTCGGACTCGGAGCGTTTCTCGGAGAGCGTCACCTTCAGGTCGTTTTCGATGCCAACGACCCCCGCGACGCCACTCGCGGTGTCTTCCGCCAACCATTTTTCGGCGAACGAATCGACGCCTCCGGTGAGTGTCACTTTTCCTCGCTTGACCATTACAGTCACTTCCTTCGACTCCATCACCGCATCATTTCGGAAGGCCGTCTTGACGTCCTTGGCGATGTCTGCGTCTTTGCGTTTGGTGGGCACGACGACGATCTGGTTGCTGACCACGAGAACTCCCTGGATACGCAGGGCCAAATCCTTGGCCACGTCTTTGGCCAACAAGTTGGTCACCCGTCCGGACAACGTGACCAACCCTTTCTCGACCTTCACGTCGATCTGGTTGCCATCGACGGCGTCGGAGGAAAGTAACTCGTTCTCCACGGCAAGTGCGACGAGTCGGTCGGAGGGCCGTGCGTTGCCGTCATCCTTCTTTTGAGTCGCCAAGCGTCCTGCCGCGACCGATCCGGACATAACGAGGACGGCGAGTGTTGCGACGATGTCGATGTAGTTTTTCAGGTCGGTAAACATCCCGACTCCTTTCTTCGATAGATACAAGTTTCGAACTAAGCTCCTTGGAGGTGCGTGACTTCGCCCTTGGTTTTAGTCCACCTTGATGGCAAAGCCGGTGTGGCAGTTGGAGCATTCGGACTTTCCAACATTAGCAGGCCGTCACGTGTCGCACTCGGGGCACGTGAACGTGAGTTCTCGGAACGCAGCATTTCGCGCAAACGATAGTGTGATGAAATCGCGAAAAACACACGGGGCGTGGCTCGCCAGTGGGTCCAGTTCAGGGCGAATGATACGCGTGGATTTCTTCCAGTTACACTCTTGAACTTTGATCCCCTTCAATTCTTTGAGTCGGACCGTGGCATCGCCGGGTCCGTCGGTCGGGATCGCGCGGTCGAGTTGGAGGTTTTTGGTCACCGCCCGACCACCACTGAGCAAGTGGAACGTCCGTTGAAAACCACTCCCCGTTCCAGGACCTGGATTTGGTCTTTCGTCGGAGCCCTCCGCATTCGATCCAACGTCCTCTCCGGGGGAGCGTCGAGCCGCCAACGCTTGGTAGTGGAACCAAGACGACCCAGGCAAATTCCAGTTCCGGAGGCGGGCGTAGTGAGCCTTTTTGGCACGCAGGAAGGATGCCCTGCGAAATGGCCTTCCCTCCTCCTTGGGGAGTGAGAAGTGGACCATCACTAATGTATTTGCTTGGCGATAGCGCCGAAATCGATCTGCTTGTTGAGTTTCTGACTTTCTGGCAGGGAGGATCAGATGGCCGGTGATGGCTCGTCTTTTCGGGACGCGAACTGCGATGTAAGGTTCGTCCGGTAAAGCGTCGCCATCGGGACTATCATCCAGAACAAGATAGATCTCGCCCTGACCATCAAGCCGAGCGTGGGCGAACGCTGCCAGGGTTGAGGACGGGGTAGCCAACGATGCCGTGCGTTCCTCTTTTGGTTGGAATCTTTCAGGGAGTTCTCCCTTCGTAATTTTCAACTTGGAAATTGGCTTGAAGTAGTAAACGTCCTTGACCGTCGCATGCGGGCCGCAGAATGCCAGGGTCGGGATCAACACTAATGTTGGAAGGATGGTCTGGAATGACACGAGTACCTCTCGGCGGGAGGACCAGTAAGCTATCGGATCTCGAGGTCGAAACGACGAGATTGTTGGAGGGATTCTTGACTCGCAACACAGAATTTCTCCCATCCATGTGCGAAAAGAGTGCCAACAAACGAGTGGCCGAGAAGTTCCACCTAAACTCATTCGCACACAATCACCCACTGCTCTCAGAAAAGTCGAAAGTGTCGACGAAATGAGAGGGGGCCATGACACAGACCCGTTGAGTCGTCCGGAGTCTCATTGTTTCTCGGATTCTCTGACATCAGCAGAACGACGTGCGTCTTGGTTCTGTGAGTCGGGACGAAGCACACTACGTTCGACGCTGTCTGGGGGAGTCGCATCGACTGCCTCAGACATGCATGAGTGATTCGTTGCTCAAACTTGGGACACGAAGAGCGCATCGCTTGTGACTCACGAGTCCTTTCGAATGAAATTCTCATTTCTGCATCCAACACGTTCGCATAATTTTCTGACCTTTTGCGCACTTGCTTGCTTGGACATTCTTCGGGCGTTCAAGCGGCCAAATTCGCTCCCCTTTCGGGGTCGGAATCAAATCGGACAAAGAGCAGTCGCTGGCCAAACATCAAACACTTACGAGGTTGACCACAAAAGAGTGGCCCTTGCCGTAACGAGCGGCTTCGAACGACCGAGCGTTTCGACCTTCTCCGAAACCGACCTGGTCGACCCGACACCAACGCACTCAGTGGCTTTGTTTGTCGGATTCGGTTCGGACCTCGGCATCGCCGGTGATGGGAAGGACCTCGTGGGTGGGTCGGAACTGGATTGGTTCTTCGTTACCTTGGGCCAAGATGTGATTCTGTCGCGAGGCCAATAGGAATTCGCTGACTACCTCCCAGAGAAATTTCCGATTGCAAGGGTGCAGCCACCTTGCCTCCCGGCTTCGGATGCGACCAGCGAGGATGAGAACTGGCTGTCCGGTTGACTTTGGGGGGGCTTGGTGGTACGAAGTATGTGAAGATCGTGTTGTGAGGCGAGCCTCCTGGCTTGTCGGAGAGGAGATCGTTGGTTCCCACACGTTTTTTAGCCTGCCTTCTCTTGAAACCTGGAACCACAATTTGGTTTCGGGCTTTTTTTCACCCAGTTCGACCCCTCCCAAAGTTCGAGTTCTCCTTCAACATCGATCTTGTCCTCACCTTGTCACCATGGAAGAGCACGGACGCAGGGAAACTGCGCCTTCCACCCTCCAACACAAGATATCTGTTTCGACCCAGGAGACATTTGTGAAACGTTTTTGTTCTGTGGAAACGCACCACGCGCTTCTTGCCGCACTCGTAATGTGCTGGGCTGTAGTGACTTCGGCGCGAGCACAAGACATGGACTTCGTACATCCCAAGTCACCATCGGAACCGGCACCTTTCTTGAAGCCGAAAGATGCCTTGAAGGCGTTCAAAATCCATAAGGACTTCCGCTTGGAGCTGGTGGCGTCGGACCCGCTCATCCATGATCCTGTTGCCATCGATTTTGATGAGTTTGGTCGGATCTGGGTTGCGGAATTGCGGAGTTACATGATCGACCTCAACGACAGCGGCAAGAAAAAACCTCTCGGGCGAATCATGATGCTCGAAGATACCGACGGCGATGGAGTGATGGACAAGGCGACGGAGTTTCTCAAGAACCTCCCGCGACCGCGAGCGATTCGGGCCGTCAATGGTGGCATTATTTACGGTGATAGCTCGAGCTTGTGGTTCGTGCCCGAGAAGAATGGGAAGCCGGGTAAACGAGTGTTGATCGACAAATCGTTCAACCGTGGGGGGAACGTCGAGCACCAACCCAACGCGTTATATCCGGCCTTCGATAACTGGTACTACGTCTCTCGGTCCAATGGCCGAAAGTATGGCTTCCAGAATGGCAAGTGGGTTGTCGGGAACGCGGAAGGCCGCGGACAGTGGGGATTGAGCCAGGATGATGCGGGGCGGTTCGTTTGGAACACGAATAGTAACAAGGTGAACTGCGATTTGTTACCGCACAACTATTACTCGCGCTGGTTGCTTTCGAGTGGCATCCGAAGAAGCGCCGGGACGTCTGGAAGGGTGTATCCGATACGAGTGACGACGGGGCTCAATCGTGGGTATCGCCTTCTCCGGAATAGCAAGGACGGCATATATCGGGGAGTCACGGCTTCGTGTGGGCCTTGCGTGTATCGGGGAGACCAGTATCCGAGGCAGTATTATGGGAACTATTTTTCCTGTGCGCCGGAGACACACACGGTTCCTCGGTGTACGGTCGAAGATCAAGGAACGTCGGTGCGAATCACGGGAGCCCCGGCACCGGCGGGGCATAGTTTTCTGGCTTCGACGGACGAACGTTCTCGCATGGTGAATGCCTACAGTGGGCCAGATGGGACGCTGTACTTGGTGGACTTCTATCGAGGCGTGATTCAGGATAAAGGGTACCTCACGCCTTATCTCAAACGCGAGATCAAGAAACGTAAGTTGGAAAAGCCGCTCGGGGGCGGTCGTATCTATCGCATAGTTTACAAGAAAAGCCCGCTCACGAAGTGGGACAAACTCGGCAACCTGTCGCACGCCGACGTCGTCGCGTTTTTGGCCCATCCGAATTATTGGCATCGGCGAACGGCCCAACGAATCCTGGTCCAGAGTCGAGATAAATCGGTCGTTCCGGCGGTCCGAAAATTGTTGGGCACAACGAAGCTGCCGCAAGGTCGCATCCACGCGTTGTGGACGTTGGAGGGGCTCGGTGCTCTGCAACCGACCGATTTGATGCGGGCCAGCGAAATCAAACAAGATGACCTGTTGACGCACGTGATCCGACTCGGGCAACGATTCGCGAACTCGGACAAGGCGAATGTGGTCGAACGGTTATTCGCGCAACTGCACAAGTTACGACGTCCAAGGATTGATCTCCAGATTGCTCTGGCGAGTGGTGCTTTTCAGAAGAAAAAGGAACAGGCCAACAACGAGCTTCTGAAGAAAATTCTGGCCGCGAACAAGGGGGACTCGATGATCCTCCCGGCCGTGCTTTATTCGATGAGCGACGCGGCTGCGACGCAATTGTTCGAAGAAAAGCTCGCGGCTCGGGATGACCTGTCGGCTCGAATTCTGGGTCGGATATGTGCCGGAAACCCTGAAGGATTGCAGAAGTCATTTGCTCGAGTTTTCGAGGACAAGAGTCTCCCGAAAGGCTTGCGGGCTTCGCTGCTGAGAGCTGCCGCCGAGGGAGCAGTTCGTTCTCGCAACCGAGAGGCGACGTTGTGGGTACTGTCGCATTTACAGGACCGACCCGACGCAGAAGCCTACGCCGCGTTGCGTCAGATGGCGTCTGCGCGAGGACGCGGTTATCGGAAAATCGAACTCAAGAAATCGCCGAAGGCCCTCGCGGCGTTGAAACGATCGGCAAACAAAAAAGTGGCCGAACTGGCGAAACGAATCGAAAAGGACGTGTTCCGGATTCGTTCGAAGAGTTCCATCGACTTGAGCTATCGCAAGTCTCGATCGTACAAGAAAGCGTTCACACGCGGCCAGGCGCTTTACGTCACGCATTGCATGGGATGCCATCAACTCGACGGGCTCGGGGCCGAGAAATTCGGGCCGCCGCTGGCTGGTTCGGAGTGGGTGACGGGGGATCCGAAGGTCGCGATTCGGATCATGCTCAACGGCCTAACCGGCCCCATCGAAGTCGACGGCACGGCGTACAAGAGTCCAGAAATTTTGCCGCTAATGCCAGGCCTCCGACACAACGAAGACCTCACCGACGAGAGGGCCGCGGACTTGCTCACCTACATCCGGAATGCGTGGGGCAACGAAGCCCTGCCGGTGAACGCGAAGACGGTCGCCCGCGTGCGAAGAGAATCCGCGAAGGAAACCAGTCCCTACGATTCGGTGGCGTTGGCGAAGTTTCGGTTGGGTCAGAAGGTCGATCTTGTTGCCAAGTTGGACCCGGAGCGAATTGGTGGACGTCCATGGAAATCTATCTTAGCAGCCGTCGTAAAACGCAAGGGCGACCCGAAATTGGGATTCGCGATTTTCCGAAAGCAGACTTGCATTTCGTGCCACGCTGTCGGACAAGAGGCCAAACCGTTCGGTCCAGATTTGCGCGATGTCGGGACAAGGCACAAACGCCCTGATTTGGTCGAAGCCATCCTGAGACCGAGCGAGAAACTTGCCAAAGGGTTCGAGACCACAATGGTCCTGACGAGAGCACAAAAAGTCTTTGCGGGTTTCGTACACCGAGATACGAAGGTGGAATTGGAATTGCGAACTCCCCAGGGGAAAGTGATCCGGGTTCCAAAACGCCAAATCCAAAGGAGGATGCAGTCGGGGGTTTCGGCCATGCCCGAAGGATTGGTCAACAATCTGACCGTCGATGAGTTTGCGTCGCTGTTGGCGTACCTGGAAAGTTTGCAGAAGAAGTGATCGTTGTTGGGGGCTTGGGGTAACGGAAATTTTGTTATCCCAAGCAACAAAAACAAAGACAAAAACGACCAAAGCGGCAGCTACGCTGCCGCAATCCAAAACAAAACCAAAACCTGGGACCGATTACGAACCCATCCTACGATCCGACGTCCCAAAGCTAGAAGTTCCATAAACGTATTAAAAACAAAACAATCCACATTTCCCAGATAATCCGCCTTTTTTCCGTACACTATCGTATTTCCCATTGTTTGCTCGGGAAAAATTCGGCCGTGTGAGGTGTTCTAAACGCTGCGAGAGATCGGGGAAGCCCTCGATTCTTGGTCGATCGTTGCGAGCCCGATCTTCAGAAATCCGTGCAAAAACTTCACAGTTGTGCCAAAATATACGTTCCTTCCGAGATTCCCCTTTTGGGGCAACGAACTTCTGGGAGAGACAACTTTGAAGATACAACGACCACCGTGCTTGAGGACGTCGATGCCTGGAACACCGTTACTGGAAAGTCGCGTTGCGGGTTACCCTTGTCGTCGAGGGAAAGTTCGCGACGTTTACGACTTGGGAGAGCGGTTGGTGATTGTGGCCACCGACCGGATTAGTGCCTTTGACTGGCTTTTGCCTACGGGCATTCCGGATAAAGGGCGTGTTCTCACCAAGCTCAGCGTGTTCTGGCTCGCGCATTTGCAAGTCGACCATCACGTTCTCAGCACGGAAATCGTTGACCTTCCGCGTCAGTTCCAAGATCACACCGAGGAACTCCAAGGGCGGACAATGTTGGTCCGCAAGACGAAAGTCATCCCTGTCGAGTGTGTCGTCCGCGGCTATTTGGCGGGGTCGGCCTGGAACGACTACCAACGAACGGGAAGCGTTTGTGGGATCAAGCTGCCGAGCGGGATGCGACAGGCCCAACGACTTCCGGAACCAATTTTCTCGCCAGCGACGAAGGCCCAGAGCAGTCACGATCAAAACATTTCTTTTCCCGTGATGATTGGATTGATTGGCGAAGAGTTGGCCAACGACCTCCGTGGGCGAAGCCTTGCGTTGTATCAACGAGCCGCCGAGTTCGCGCAATCGCGTGGGATCATTGTGGCCGACACGAAATTCGAATGGGGTCAGTTGCCCAACGGCGAACTCTTGTTGATCGACGAGGTCGTGACTCCGGATAGCTCGCGGTTTTGGCCCGTGGATCAGTACGAAGTGGGAACGTCGCCGGTTTCGTTCGACAAGCAGTTCGTTCGCGACTGGCTCGAAACAACTGGTTGGGATAAGGAAAGCCCCCCGCCCGACTTGCCAGAAGAAATTGTCGCCAAAACACACGAGAAGTATCTCGATGCGTATTTTCGGCTCACGGGGAAGAAACTGTAAGAGTTGCGAGTTGAGGGAAAAGACATGCCGACAACCGACGAGAATTCCCAACCGTTACGGTTGTTGTTGATTGGGGCCCATCCGGACGATGCCGACTTTCACGCCGGAGGTTTGGCTGCTCTGTATCGGGAGATCGGAGCCGTCGTCAAAATGGTGAGCCTGACCGATGGCGGAGCAGGACATCATCGGATTGCGGGATCCGAACTCGTTGCGAGACGAAGGGAGGAAGCCGGGGCTGCCGCGAGCGTGATCGGGGCGAGTTACGAACTCTTCGACATTCCGGACGGGGGATTGTTACCCTCGTTGGAAAATCGTATGGCCGTGATCCGGCTGATTCGTGAGTTTGCACCTGACCTCGTGTTGACCCATCGTCCGAATGACTATCACCCCGATCACCGATATACGAGCCAGCTCGTGCAGGATGCGGCATACATGGTGACCGTGCCTGCCGTCGCGCCGGACGTCCCGCACCTCACGCGGGATCCAGTCATCGCGTACTTTCCCGACGCATTCCAGAAGCCCATTCCGTTCGAACCGACTGTCGCGGTGGATGTCGGACCGGTGCTGGATAAGATAGTTTCGATGTTGGACTGCCACGTCTCGCAGTTCTACGAATGGTTGCCGTACAACGGTAAACACATTAACCAAGTTCCAGAGGACAAGTCGAAACGTCGCGACTGGCTTGGCGGTCACGTGCAGGAACGACTGCGAGATCAGGCATCTCGGTTTCGAGAACAACTTGTGCGGGACTATGGTGAGGAGCGAGCCCTGCAGATAGAATTTGCCGAAGGGTTCGAAGCGTGTGAATACGGCTCACCACTCGACGAGCAAGCCACGCGAAGGCTCTTCCCGTTTGGCACGGACGGATAAGGGCTGGTGAAAACGTGTTGAGGTTGGACTGACGAAGTCAATGAAATCCAAGAAACAGGATCACTCGTCTTCGAGTCGGGTACATCTCGCTGGCATTGTTTATGTACCTCCCCACCAGGGGTTCAAAAATCGACTGCTCATTCTACTGCTCATCCCCGTCCTTTTGGTCATTATCGGGACGCTTGGGTATTGGTTGATCGAGGAAGAATACGACCTGTTTGAAGCCTTGTACATGACCATGATCACTCTCTCGACCATTGGGTATGAAGAAGTCGAGAAGCTGACGTGGAAGGGTCAACTCTTCACCATGTTTTTGATTCTTGGTGGGGTCTTCACGTTTTTCTACGCGTTCGGCGAAATCTTGCGGCTCATCGTCAGCGGAGAGCTTCGCGAAGCATACGGAAAGAGGCAGATGGAACAAACGCTCGGTCACCTCAAAGATCACTGCATCGTTTGTGGCTTGGGCCGGATGGGGCTCCTTGTTTGCCAGGAATTCTCGAGCCAGGGAATGCCGTTCGTCGTCATAGACAATGACGAAGAACTCTTGGAAGATTTCGACATGCCACACGGCATCGCCCTGCACGGGGACGCGACGTCTGACGATGTTTTACGACACGCCGGGATTGATCGAGCAAAGTCGTTGATTACCGTCATGTCCTCGGATGCCGAAAACCTCTACACGACGATGAGCGCGCGGCTGTTGAACAAACAGCTCTTCATCGTTGCCCGGGTGGAGGACCAACGGAGCGAAATCAAACTCCGTCGGGCTGGCGCGAATCGCGTGGTTTCGCCGTACATCATTGGTGGACACCGACTCGCCCAGGCAGTCCTGCGACCAACGGTTGTCGATTTCATCGAACTGGCCAGTAAGCACGAGCACGTCGAACTTCAACTCGAAGAAATGCAGATCGCTGGGAATAGCCCACTCGCTGGTTGTAACTTGCGAGATAGCAAGATCCGTCAAGACATGAAAATCATTATTGTGGCCGTGAAGAAGAAGTCCGGGCACATGGTGTTCAACCCAGACCCGGATTCGCAACTCGAAGTCGGGGACATTTTAATCGCCATCGGTCCGCGGGAATCTCTCGACCGGTTGATGCGGCAGGCGGCAAGCGACTCGGTGGATGTCAAACCCTTCGAGTCGAGGGAGTGAAGTCGGAGGCGCAGAGGATCGCGAAATTCATGAATTCTCCGGTCATGGGTACGGACGAGAGAAAAGCCATCGTTACGAGCGAAACTCCAAAACGAAACAAAACACAAAACTACCAAAGCGTCGTCAAGCCGACGCACTCCAAAACACACCAACCCGAAACGCGAGCGAGGAAACAAAAACTACCAAAGCGGCATCGAACTGCCGCACTCCAAAACAAAAATAACAAAGCGGCCTCCAGTTTCGTTCCTGAAGCCAACATTTGCGAGCCATCGCGGTTTTCGAGTAAACTGGGCCCAAAGAAATCAGGCGGATATTTGCGACACTGGATTGTCCATTCACTTCGTGAACAGACTCGGCGCGAGGCGAAGGCAGTGTTGCAAGGAATCGCAAAACGTTCCAACTACCATTCCCCTTCTTCCTCGCAATGATAGGCCAAACCATGTCTCCCGTGAAGTTGCTCTCTTTGTCGTTCGTGTTGGTTTGTTTCGTCATCGCATCCCCGGACGGAGAGGCACAAACACGTTTGCCCAAAGGGTCCGTCCTTCGGATCGGTCCAGGTACAGAAAAAACGCCCGCTGGTGGGTACATCGTGGCGTTCTCGGAGGACGGGAAAAAAATCCTCACCGGAAGTGAACAGTTGGTCGTGTGTGACGTGAAAACCGGGAAGGTCGTTCGCAAGATCCCGGCTCGGTTTGACGCGACGAACCTGGGAGGTACGTCCACGTATGGTCGGCGGATCGGTTGCTACAGCACCGAAGGAACGCTTGAAATTTGGGACACGCAAACGGCCAAACGGATTGCGACGTTTCCGCGAAAGTCCGAACATAATGTGTGCCATTTGGCTCCCACGGGCGGGAAAATCGGGTTCGTCAAGAACTTCCAAATCCACATCATGGACTCCAAAACGAAGAAGCGTTTGCAGAAATGGCGACTGCCGAACGAGCGTACGCTGTTCGCCTGGTCTCAACAATACGGGCAAGCTCAGCTGGCCTTTTCTCCGAACGGACAAACGCTTGCCACAATTCAGTACGCCGTGATCGGCAAGCGAGCGGGGCTGGGTTTGAAAATTCGGTCTTGGGACACCGAATCTAGGACTTCTTGGTCGACGATCGTTTTCCCCGCCGTCAAACAGGTGTTGCAGCCTTGGCCGATGTTCATCTCGCCGGACAACCGCCTGTTGGGCATCGCGACGCCGCAAACGAAGTTGGCCATCTACGAAATCGCGTCTGGGCAAGCCATTGTCGAGTTCGACACGAGAAAGGCGAACGCGCTGCAATGGCCAGAGGGAGCATTTTCCAGGGATGGGCGGTTGTTTGCGTACTTCGGCAAGGACGACAAAATCCGGGTCGTGGACCTGTTCACCGGCGATGAGCATGCCGTTTTTGCCGGACACGAAGGGTGGGTCACGTCGCTGGCGTTTTCTCCGGATGGGACCCGGCTCGCGTCGGCGGATACGTTCGACACCACCTTCGTGTGGAAGTTGCCCAAGGTGAAAGCAGGTAGTAAGGAAGTTAGCGCGAAAGAACTCAATCGGTTATGGAGTGTGCTGGCCTCACGGAATGCAAAGTCGGGGTACAAGGCCATAGGAACACTTCGGGATCACAAAAAAGAAGTGATTCGTCTGTTTCAAGACCGCCTAGGCAAAACCGATAGCTCCCCAAAAATGATCGCGAAATGGATCGAAGATTTGAACAGTGAGAGTTTTCGGACTCGAATCCGGGCCGAGAAAAAACTCATTTACCTTGGGTCGACGGTCGAAAGCGAACTGCGCAGTCATCTGGCGAAAAACGTGCCGCTCGAGATGCGTTTGCGAATCGAACGGATTTTGCCCAAACTCAAAGGGTTGCCGCCGGAAGTCCTCCAGCAGCTCCGGGCGACGGCGGTGTTGGAATTTATAGGGACCAAACAGGCGAAGTCGATCTTGGAAGGAATGGCCAAGAATCCGCTGAGTGTGCTTTCTCAACGGATGGCCAAGTGTGCTCTGACTCGGCTCGAGAGCAAGGATGATCGTTCAGGGCACACAAAACAGAAGTAGCGCACAAACTCGACAAGCACCTGCGAGTCTGCGAGGGCGAGAAACGGGTCTTTCCACAGCCTGTGATCGAAGAGGAACAGCTCTTTATCAGTTGAGATAAGGACCGGCGAGAAAAGAAATTCCCGAACTTTAGATTTGGAATCTTTTCTCCGAAGGACGGTTTGTAAACTGCTCGAGAACTCATGGGACAGTTCCAAACCTATCCTACGGTTTAACAAGCGATCTTTTATCGAAATATCGAAAATGAATGGTCTTTCACAAGGCATTCCCGCGATTGCGATTTCGACGGGAACGTTGCCCAGCATTGTGAATATTTTTTCTTTTTTGCTTGCCCTGGACGATTTATTCGTTAACAATCTTTAAATACTAAACACGCCCCCGGAAGTACAGTTGTCAT
>CAYYUU010000025.1:0-17356 GCA_964474955.1 uncultured Alcaligenaceae bacterium
AGGGCGAAGCATACATCGACGAGCGGCACTACGGCGGAGCCAACTTCGCCTTCTTCGATGGAAGTGTGCACTTCCTGAGCGAAACGATCGAGAGTGATCCGCAAGCAACGACAACCTGCAACTGGCACAATAACTCGTCCGCACGGGCGCGAAACTATCTGTACCAGAACTTATATTTCATCGACGACGGCAACCCGACGTCCATTCCGTAACCGAAGGATCATCGCATCAAGAGGAACCGCATGTTCAAGCGTCCGCAACTCTCCCCATTGCGGTGGGGAGTGTCTTTTTGCTTGCTCACCTTGGCATTTCTCAACTTCGGGTGTGGAAGTGGTGGTGTTTCCGTCAAGGGTGAAGTCAAATACGACAATCAGGTCGTAGACCAGGGAACCATCACTTTCATTCCTGTCGGGGACAAGAAGGCTAAAAAGGTGGGCGGGCGCATTACAGATGGCACGTATGAGATTGTGGGGGATAAGGGTCTCGAGCCCGGCAAATATAAGGTGGAAATCCACTGGGCGAAAAAGACCGGACGAAAAATCCCCGAAGAAATAGACTCTCCGGACTTCGTGACGGACGAAAGGGTCGAAGCCATTCCGGAATACTACAACAAGCACACGAACTTGGAAGAGACCCTCACCAGCGGACACAACACCAAGAACTTCAACTTGGTCAAGTAACGCAAAGTGACTCTCTGGGTTCCAATGCTGCTCCAACGGAGGACAGGTTTTCGACCTGTCCTTTTTTTGACAGGTTCGTGACCCGTTTTCCGGTTCCCACCACCATATCGAGCACCCGTTGATCTCTCGTCCCTATCATTTTCGTTTCTTCCGTTCGCCGATCAACACGAGTTGCCGCTCGACGAATTGGAGCAGTCCGTTGCTTTTCGGTGTTGCTTCGGCTGAGGGAATCGTCCGGAGCAACTTCCTTGCGGAATGCAACAGGTTAAGCACTTCTTGGCCCTTCTGCAGTTCGACCATCGTGCGAGCCAACTCGACTCTGGCCATCGCTCTACGAAAAGTGAGATTCGTGTTGTCTTCACCGACATCCTTTGCTTGGTCCAAAATCCGAATGGCCCGACGGAGCGTTCGTTCGGCTTCCTTGGGCTCGTTCGTTCGCGTCTGAAGACTCCCCAGGTAGACCAACAAACCGCCGAGTTCGGTGCACTTCTCGGGCGAACGTTTTTTCTGAATTTCCAGAGTTTCGCGCAGTTGGACTGCCCGTTGCCAATGGTAACTCGCCTTGGAGTACTGTTTCGCTTCGAGATACACCTTTCCCAGCCATGCGTGGTTGCGAGATTGTTCGAGACGTAGTTCGGGATAATCCTGGCGAGCCAGGACTCGTGCGTAGGATTCCATCGTCGTCTTCAAGAGCCGCCGTTGGAACGGCGTCAAGGCCTCCGGCTTGCCGTTGGCACTGCCGCGTAATGCTTCGGCTTGCCTGCGAAGCGTGCTCAGAATTTGGGACACGGCAACGGTGGTGCGGCGTCGTTCGAATTTCGCTCGTTCCTTCGCTTCGTTGGCCTTTTGTTCGTTCTGTTTCGCTTTCTTGGCGTTGTCGCGAGCTTCTTGGGTTTTCGCTTCGGCCTCTTGTGCTCGAGCCAGGAGCCGAGAATTCAGCCGACCCAAATTCTGCACATAGTTTGCCCACACGCCAACGAACGCCAAAACGACGGCACAGAGGCAAACGGCCAAAACGCTCACCCAGGGATGCCGACGAATCCAACGAAACGTCCGACTCCACCACGGCGTCGGGCGGGCTCGCACGGGTTCGCCCTTCTGGAACCGTCGCAGGTCTTCGGCCAGCGCCAAACTGCTCGCGTATCGTTGCGTGGGATTTTTTTGCAAACACTTCAAGCAAATCGTTTCGAGGTCTCGCGACAATTTCGGGCGAAGCCACGAAGGCGGCACCGGATCTCGGTGGACGACCTGTTGGAGAGTTTCCAGCGTCGACTCGGCGCGAAACGGAGGCACGCCAGTCAACAATTCGTACAAGATCGCTCCAAGCCCATAAATATCGACCGCCGGGGTGCTCCACCCGGGAAGTCCCTGAGCTTGTTCGGGAGCAACGTAACTCGGCGTTCCCATCAGTTCGCCCGTTTTGGTCCCGCCGGAAATGTGTTCCCGATGCGCCAAACCAAAGTCCGTGATCTTCACAACTGCCAACGTGGAGGCACCCGACGCGGGATGGGTCTGTTGAGGCGTCCGGAAGTGTGTCGCTTCTCGTTCGTTGGGGTCGCTTGGTTGGGTTTCCTCATTCTCCAAAGATGCCGCCGACTCGACGCCTTGCAACAGCACGTTGGCGGGTTTCAAATCACGATGTAAGATTCCCAGGGCGTGGACTTCGGACATCGCTTGGGCAAGCACTTCGACGATTCGGGCTGCCTCCGTGGGCGACACAATGTGACGCTTCAAGTAGTCCGCGAGGTTACTGCCAGTGATGAGTTCCAGCGCCAGGAATGTATATCCTTCGTGTTCCAAAATCTCATAAATTTGGACGACGTTGGGGTGTTGGAGTTGGGCGAGCGTCGCGGCTTCGGCCTCGAGCCGATGTCGCAAGTTGGAATCCGATTGGTCGGTAGCACGGAACGTCTTGAGCGCGACGAGTCGACCCAGCGCCTCGTGTTTGGCCTTGTACACGATGCCCATTCCGCCACGCCCGAGGATTCCCAGGATTTCATATCCTGGGACGCTCGGCCAATTGGAAGAGTGTTGTGGTTTACTCGGCGAGAGTTTTGCGGCTGGCCACGAAAGAACTTCGGTCCGCAACAGCTTGTCCCACGAGTCCCAATCCGCCGACCCGACGGCCAATTGTTCGAGCCGTTTCTGGCACTCGGTACACGCTCCGACATGGTCCTCGACTGCCTCTCTTTGGGCGGAATCGAGATGTTCGGTGAACAGGGACGCGAGTTGGTCCCGGGGAGGACACGTTTTCGTCCGAAGGTTCCAGGTGTTCACGTCCCGCTCCGGGAAGAGTCCGGCGTGTCTAGTTTCTGGATTTCCTCGTAGATCATTTTCTGGACTTTGCTCTTGGCCACCCAAACGGCACCAACTTTCATTCCCAATCGCTCGGCGACTTGAGGACCGGTCAGGTCTTCGCGCGTCATCAACCGGAAGACTTCCCACGTGTGTTCCTGCACGCGTTGACGTACGAGTCGCATGGCTTGTTCGAGAAGTTCTCGGTTCCATTCTTCTTCGAGACAATTTAATAAATCCTCACGGGCTTCGACCGACCCAAGCATTTCCAACACGGCAGAATCTCCGCTGCCCTTGTCGTTTCGCTTGCGGCGTTCTTCGAGATGGTCACACCAAGCCCGATACGCAACCGTCTTGAGCCACGCCCGAAAACTGCGGGTGTCGTCATAATCAAAGTGCTCCATCTGCTTGGCCAGTTGGAGCAACACATTCTGGGTCACGTCCTCGGCGTCGGGCGTCTGCAGCCCCCAACGACGGCACCACCCCTGGATCATTCCCCCTATTCGACCCACGAATTCTTTCCACGCCGATTGGTCTTTCGGGTGTTGTTGAAGCCGCCCCAACAACGTCGGACTCGTCAACAAATCCGCGCGTTCCGACATAAGACATTCCCCCAAAGACGACCGAACCTAACACCGCGAACTCAATTTGTTAAAAAATTCGACAAGGCGGATATGCATCCCACCAAGAACATGATCCCATACTCAGGATTGTACGGCAACGTTGAGCACCTTGGCGAGAAAGCTCTTGGATGGAGTGTTGCGTCTCGGGGTTGGAACGCGAAAAGCCGGACACTTGTTTATTTTGCGTTCCTCGTCCAACGGAGTGTCGGGGTTTGGTCACAAGCTTGAAGCGCGAGCGAAGGAGGATCTTGTTGTCCTTCGCTCGCGCTTCAGGCTTGTCAAAATGCAAATACCAAACCCGTCGTCCTTCGCTCGCGCTTCAGGCTTGTACCGAAGATTCCAAAATCCAGAACACCACTGCTAGGCTTCCTAAGTCTTGCCGGTCCGTCCTTGGTTCGTAGAATATCAGTTGACTTTCGCCGCACGATCCATCCCGTCCTCAATTTCATGCTTCGCGAAAGCTTCGGCCAAACGCCGAGCGAATTGTCCGAGCGGTCGGACAACCGACACGAACATGCTTCTGTTTCGAACAGACGCATGCCGCCCAAAAATGGACGAGCACGCAGCGGGTGGCTCGCTGTTCCCTGCTCGCAATGTTTGTCCAGTCAGTTATAAATTCGCGACTCTTTCGTGGTTCGAAAGCGCCCAACAAACCCAGAGAATCCCCAATGCCTGACGTATTGAACTGGCAGGAAGTTGAGCAACCCAACGCCGTGGCCAAGGCCCTTTCCCAGCTGGCCGCTGGCCAAGTCGTGTTGTTCCCGACGGACACGACCTACGTAGCTGCTTGCCTCGCGAACGTCGAATCGCCCGCGAAGCTCGTCACGGCTTGCCAAACTAGCACACCCGAAATTCAACTCGGTGTCCAAAATCCCGAGGCAGCCCTCGAGTGGGTGCCTTGGCTTTCGATCGTCGGACAACGCTTTACACACCGGTGTTGGCCTGGTCCGGTGACGATCGTTTGTCCGACGCCCGTTGCCGATTCTGGCACACCCACTGCCAAATACCTTCCGCCCGAGGTGGCCAAAGCGGTTTGGCCGGATGACAAAATCCGGCTACGGTGTCCGGCCCACGTTTCCTTGCTCACGGCCATTGCCCACAGCACCGAACCTCTTGTCTTTGCGCCGCTCTTGTTGGCCGACGGTTCTCCTCTCGTGGACGGAGGGCAACTCAAACAAGTTCCGGAAACGAGTTATTCGATGGCCATCGACGACGCCGTTACGCCCTACCAACGACTGCCGGCCATCGTGGAAATTGACGACAGTTCGTGGTCGGTCGTGCGGTCGGCGGGCGTCACGGAAGCCGATTTTCGGCGACTCTCGAGTTGTTACATCGTCTTCGTTTGCACGGGCAACACGTGTCGCAGCCCGATGGCCGAGGTCCTTTGCAAGAAACTTCTCGCCGACCAGGTCGGCTGTTCTGTGGACCAGTTGCCCCAGCACGGTTATGTGGTAGAATCAGCAGGTGTGTCGGCCATGGCCGGGATGGTCGCCAGTCCGGAGGCCGTTGCCGTTGTGGGGGATTTGGGAGCCGACCTCAACCATCACCAAAGCCAACCCGTCTCCGAGCAAATGCTTGCCGTGGCCGACCACATACTCACGATGACTCGTGGTCACCTGGATCGATTGCTTGCGACGGGGATTCCCACACGGGTGAAGCCTCAGTTGTTATCCCAAGACGGCCAGGACATCGACGACCCCATCGGGGCAACACACGAAGTCTACCAGACGTGTGCGCAACAGATAATGCAGAACATCCAACAACGACTACCGGAGTTCACGCGGTCTTAATTGGACTTGCCGAACGCGCCGTAGGAGGTGCCTCATGAAGATCGCCGTTGGCAGCGACCACCGAGGCTTCGAAATCAAGCAACATATCATTTCCCTCATTCGCTCGTTAGGGCACGAAGTTGAAGACGCCGGAACGGACGACGACAAAAGCGCCGACTACCCTGACTTCGCCTTCAAGGTGGCTCATGCCGTCAGCGAAAACCAAGTCGATCGTGGAATCTTGATTTGCGGAACCGGTATCGGAATGTGCATCGCCGCCAACAAAGTCGCGGGCGTTCGTGCAGCTCCGTGTCACGATCAAGTCACGGCAGAAATGAGCCGACGACACAACGACGCGAACGTCATGTGTCTCTCGGCGGATTTGCTCGGCGACGACTTGGTCCTTCGCATGGTCAAGCTCTGGCTCCACACCGAATTCGAAAGCGGCAGACATGCACGCCGTGTCGAAAAGATCGTCCAATACGAACGAGAACGAAGGCTTGGTTCAGTAAACTGACACCAACCGGAGCGAACGAACAACACTGAGCGCAGGTGGCTTTTGCTGCGAAGCAGCCGAAAGCCAACGGAGCGAACGAACAGCACTGAGCGAAGTGGCTTTTGCTGCGAAGCAGCCGAAAGCCAACGAAGCGAACAAAAGACACAGTGCGAAGCGGGAAACACTGCTTCAGGCCTTTGTTCTTCAAACGCCGTCGCCATCTCAAGTCTGCACCCGATCCGCTTCCCATGTCCCCGCGCTCTGCAGAATCAAATCGGCATCCTTGAACTGACCCCGCAAAATCCCCGTATACAGAGCCCTTTCGGCGGCCCGATCGACCGGCCCGTTGTGACCAATGAGTTTTGACAACGCCGCGGACAACACGCCGACGGTTCCCGTTCCTTCGTCGAACTGAGCCTTCTTTCGCCACACGAGGTCATGCGGAAGCAAATCTTCGCAAGCCTTCCGCAAGATCCATTTTTCGGTCGTGACTTCGTTCCCGTCTTCGTCTAACGGTCGCATTTTCAACGACGCAGGAATCGACTGGGCGAAATCGATCAAGTCGCGATCCAGGAAAGGAGTCCGAGCTTCGAGTCCCTGCGACATGGTGATCCGATCGACTCGCTGCAAATTAATGTTGTGCATCGCCTGCAGCGACCTCGTGATTTCGTCCGCCAACAGACGTGGGGCGTCCGCATATTCATGATGATACGCATAACCAGCGAACAACTCGTCGGCCCCTTCGCCCGTCAGAACGGCTTTGACGTGTTGCCGAGCCAACGTCGTCGCAAAATGCGTCGGGATGGCGCTTCGCACTAAATCCACGTCTGCGCTTTCGAGGTGGTAGATGACGTGAGGTAGAATCCCAACCAAGTCGTCCGGCGTGAACGTCATTTCGTAATGTTCGGACCCAATGTGTTCGGACACCCTTCGAGCTGCCGCCAAGTCCGGGCTTCCTTCGACTCCGACAGAAAATGTTTTCAACGGTCGGTCGATGGCCTGCGCGGCCAACGCCGCAATGATCGACGAGTCGAGTCCACCGGAAAGGAACGAACCGACTTCGACGTCGGCAACCATCCACTTCTTGACGGCGGCTTCCAGGACCAAACGCAATTCGCGGTAGATGGGTTCGATTTTGGCCCCTTCTTCGAGTTCGGCGGCGCCGTGCGGCATCCGATACCAATGCCGAGCACCGTCTTTGCTATCGAACAACGAACCGGGCCCGATCGTCTCAATTTTCTTGAGCCCAAGCCCGTCAAACGCCTTCAACTCCGAGGCAAAAACCAATCCCCCGTTCAAACGAGCGTAGTAGAGTGGTTTAATGCCCAACGGATCCCGCGCCGCGATGATCCGCTCCGGCGTGGCCAACACGAAGGCAAACATGCCATCGAGTTTCGCGATCCAGCGAAGTTGGTCCGTCCGAAACAGATGCAGAATCGTCTCGCTATCGCTTTGCGTCTCGAACGCACTTTCGCCAAGAATGGCTCGCAAATCGGTGTAGTTATAGATTTCACCGTTGGCGACTAAAAGGTTCTCGGAGCTGTAGATGGGTTGTTTTCCGTCGTGCGGGCCAATGATCGAGAGGCGACAGTGGGCCATGATCGCTGGAACGTTTGGTGCGACCGTGACTTCGACCGCGTCCGGCCCCCGATGGGCGATCTTTTGAATCATTTGTTGGGCAAGATTTTTATCGTTGATATTCCAAAGACAAGCAAAACCACACATTATGTGATGGCTCCCTTTGTTGAACTTGCGGAGAGTATCTGTCTTTAAACATAGTATGGAGCCAGGAGGAAATGTCCCAAAGAGGTGAATTGGGACGCAACGCTCCTCGCTTTTGCGGAGGACCGGCGTTGCGTTGCGGTTTTGTCAATCACGGCTCCACCCACGTCTGCTTTTGCCCGAACAACTTGAGTCGCGACCTTGCTTCCCTGAGTTCTTTGGCTTTTAGAACGCCTATAAAATTGGGGTCATTGAGCGCCAGCTTCTGGTAGGCCACGGCAAAATCGAAATAGCCGGCTTCGGCAAATGCGGCGGCCAAGGTGTCGAGATACATGCCCTCTTTCCAGTCCGTCAACCGACAGGCTTTGATGGCCAACGGGATGGCTTCCTCGCCGTCACGCAATTTCGCAACCGGGCACGTCGAAAGGAACCACGCGAGATTGTTGTTGGCCAGGGCTAACGATTCCGCGGACACTTTCCGTCGCCTTTTCAGAAGCTCGACCGCCTTGCGTCGATCGGCCAACGCCTTGTCGTAATTCTTCATGGCTTGGTGGACGGTAGCCCTCACTGTGTAGGTGATCTCTTTTTCCGGATGTTGTTTTGCCACCTCGTCGAAGTCCGCTAGAGCGGCCTTGTACTGCTCGAGTTTCATGTACGCTTGCCCACGGGAGAATCTGGCCCACTGATCCTTCGGATCGCTTTTCACCATCCGGGTCAAGATGGCAATGCCCTTCTTGGGTTGGTCTAAATTGAAGACCAAATTCCGGGCATGTTCGACGACCCTCTCCCTCGCTGCTTTGAGTTGAACTTTGCCCTTGTGATGGATTCGACCGCGAGGCGCAAGCTGGACTACTGTTTCGAAGTCCTTGAGGGCCTTTTCGTACAGCCCAGCTTTGGAGTAAGCCAGGCCGCGGTTGTAGCGAGCGCTGATATCGCCTGGTGCCAATTCGAGAACCTTCGTGTAGTCCTTGATGGCTTCTTTGAACTGGTTTGTTTCCCAGTACGAGACGCCGCGATTAAAATAGCTCTTGTCGTCGCGAGGTCGAAGGTCGATGGCCTTGGTGAAATCGTCGATGGCGGTTTTGTGTTTGCCCAGACGAGAATACGCCACACCTCGGTTGTGGACGGCTTCAAAAAATCGAGCTTTGTACTTCAGCGCCGTGTCGAACTCTTTTATGGCTTCTTTGTGCTTGCCCCTTTTCAAATACGTGTTCCCGCGAGAATACGCGTTGAGAGCCTTCTGGTTGTCGGTCGCGATGAGGTCCGGAATTCCCACGAACCCGTAGTTCCACCACACAACCCCAAGGCCGACGGCAAGGATGACAGCGAGTACCGCCAAACCCTTCCAACCCGATGGATTTTGCGGCTTGGACTTTCGGATCGAGGGCAATCTCCTCTGTCGGTCTTCGACGATCCCGGTATCTGTTCGGTGCGGCATCACCGTTTCCGCCCGAATGCCTGTCGAATCACAACGATATTTTCTGGGACCAAATTCGTCTTCGCCCATTTCCGGACGCCCCGGATAGTGGACGAGGACAGAGCCATCCGGATAGGAAGCCAAGACTTCCGCTGGCCACCAAACGTCGTGCTTGAACGCGTAGATGGTGTCGCCGACCTGGGGCGTGTTCGATCGTATCATTCGCAACTTCCTCGAAAGAAGTTTGTCATCCGCAAGGTTTTTGTTCTTGTTGTTAGTAGTCGACACACTGGGAACACGAAATACACAACTGTCCGATTTCTTGAGGGGCGTTGAAAAATCGGACAACAATAAATTTCCCGTTCGCCATGTGCCGTTGTCTTTATCTTTGTTTTTGTTTTGTTTTGGAGTGCGTCAGCGAAGCTGACGCTTTGGTAGTTTTGTCTTGTCTCTTGTCTCTTGTCCTCAACCCTCTTCATTTTACCAGACAAACGTCACGCTGCCGGGCCAATCTTTTTCAGGGCATCTTCGGCGGCTTCTCGAACCCATCGGTGGCCATCTTCTTTGGCCGCTTGAGTCAGAGCCGGGATGGCCTCTTTTCCGGCTTCCCCAAGTTGGCCCAGTGTCGTCGCGGAGGCTTCACGCAGAACGCGGTCGCCTTCGGTCAACCCGCGGACGAGAACGGGAACCGACGCCGCTCCGACCAACACAAAGGCTTCGGCGGCGATTTCACCGCGTTCACCGGTCTGTTTGAGTCGATCCAGGAACGACCGGATGGCCTCTCCCATTTCGCCGTTCGTGGTCCAGTTCGGATCGATCTGCGACAACGACTTGGCGGTCGCTTTTCGGACGAGTTGGTTTCGATCCACGAGAGACTCGACGAGGAAAGGTAAGGCGTTTTTCGCCGGTGGTCCGATCTCGCCAAGCGAACGAATGGCCGCGAGTCGAAGCCTTTGATTTCCGTCGACCATCGTCTTGACCAACAACGAAATGGCCTCGGGAGACTTGGCACCGATCTTGCCGAGAATTCGGACGCCCGTTTCGTGAGCCGTCTCCACGAGCAGACTCTCTTCGACGGCGTAGCGAAATTGCCACCCGACGTTTCGCACTGCCTTGAGCGGTTCGCGGCGGACGGCATCGAGGTCTTCCGGTCGGCCAACGGTCAGACGAACTTGTGTTCCTTGCACAAGACATTCCGCCGCTTTCGTGTACCAGTCAAGAGCATCGACATGGCCTTCGAGCCATTTCTGCATGGTCGAAAAGTCACGCGTTCGGAGGATCTCGAGGATCGCCGGGACACCTGCAGGTCCGATCTTTCCAAGGGCCTCGACGGCGGCTTCGCGGACGTGTTCGTCCTTGTCGGTCAACAACTGGATCAAAGGCGGAATTGCCACTTCTGCCGCCGGACCGACGCCCGCCAACGACAAAGCCGCACACTCGCGCACCTTCGGGTGCCAATCGGCGAGCAAGACGACCAATCCCGCGACGGCACTTTGGGATGCCGGTCCCATCTCGGCCAAAGCTTCGGCTGCCGCTTGACGAACGGAGGCCGATTCGCTCTCCAAAGCTTCCGTCAAAGTCGGCACGGCGTCGATGGCTTCTGGTCCGAGTTCCCGCAGCGTCCAAGCAAGAATGACACGATGTCCGTCTTGTGAGACGTTCGAAAACGCCGAAATCAAATCCGGGACGGCGGCCTTGCCGATTTTGCGCAACAACCCCATCGCCGCCCGTTGGACATCCGTAAACCGGCTGCCCAGTTTCGTCGCGAGCCCCGGAACGGCTTCGGGAGTGAGTGGATTGTTTGGCCAATCCGGATCGATCCCGTCGAGGGCATCGGTCGCCGACTTCCGCACCTCGCGTTCCACGTCCGCCGCCGCATGCAACAAATACGGAACGGCTTCGATGGCGTCTTTTCCCATTGCCGCGAGCGACTCGGCGGACCTCACGCGGTCTTCGGCGTCTCGTGCTTCGAGGTGGGCAATCAAAGTTTGTAGATCGACCATGCGGCTACTCACGGCTCAAGGGATGTGCGAATTGGTTGCGATTCCAACGATTGCGAATATTTCTGGTTGTCTGGTTTTTGTAGTTGTCATAGGTGTGCGCGCGCCGCGTGTAACTACGATTCAGACAAGCTATCGATTGCGTGATTCCCACGAATATTATACGAGGGCAATTGAAAGTGACCCCAGGGAAGTTGATGTGATCTCCCGCTCCGAACGATTGAATCACCATCCTTGGCCATGACAAGTTGGTAAAAAATCCTCTTTACAGCGAGACTCTTTCTACTTTGAACGTCTCAAAACCTGTACGAGTTTCCCGCCTTTATGGTAAGATATACGCATCTCAACCCGGTCAACGAATTACCCAAGAAGGGAGTTCCTCATGGCCAAACCCTATCGAACTGGCGATCCCGTCATATACCGAAAACTCAAGCACAGCGTCCATCCCGGCGAGCGAGCAAAGAATGTCGAGCCCGCCCCGAATGGTGACTATTACACTTACGAGGTCGATAAATTTTGGACCGTCGCCGACTTGACCGAAGACGGTAAACTCGTTCTCGTCACCCGACGCGGCAAGAAACACGTCATCTCACCTAACGACCCCAACGTCCGTCGAGCCAACTTGTGGGAGCGGTTTCTCTATGCCGACCGATTCCCGCCAATTCCAGAATAGGGAAAAGGGAACAGGGAACAGAAAGACAAGAGGCTCACGCGAAGACGCGAAGCAGCAAAGAAAGAAAAGAGAAAACCCAACCACGGATCACACAGATGAACACGGATAAAAACAAAACTGTGGTATCCGGGATATCCGTGGTTCTGGCCGCCTGTCCCCTGTTCCCGACTACGGCAAATCAGGATTTCGATCCCGACGTCGGACATAAACTTTCCCATCGTGCCCGACCGAGATCAACGCCAAACCTCCGACAGCATATCCAACTTTTCGCACCGGTCCTTTGTGCTCAGTGAAGGCAAATCGTTCCTTATGGACGAGAGTCTCGTCCTTTGGGCTCTCTTGAATCGCCCACAAACGAACCGCCCCTTGTCGCGTGGCGGTGGCGAACGAAGCCGTCAACGGATCGAAGGCCAGATCCGTCACATCGTCACCAAGCATGTGCAGTTCCGACCCCGCCGACCGTTAGTGCAAATGCCAAAACTTGATCGTGTGGTTCGAACTCGCGGAGGCCACGATTCCGTTCGGCGAAATGGCCAACGCCCGGATAGCCCCCCGCTGTCCCCGGAACGGAGTCGCTCCACCCGGACCCTTCATTTGGCGCTGACTCGGCAGGTCCCACAAGTAGACGTGACCGGCGTCATCGCCACTGACGACTTGCTCCCCATCGAAAGAAACAGCCATCGAAAGAACGGGACGTTTCTCGGCATGTTGCCAGTCGTACTTCTCGAGTTTCGACAATTCCTTTGTGTCCCAAACTTCGATGCGGCCTTCGCGACGACCAACAAGCAGTTTGTCCTTGGTTGCCAACAATCGCGACAGAGCCGGCGTCTTGTCGGTGCTGAGTTTCTTCTTCAACTTTCCGTTGTTGGCATCCCAAACGAACAACTCACCCTTTTGATCGGCGTCGTTCGTCGCGGCAGACGCCAACATCCACGCAGTCGCCTTGGGCTTTGTTTTCTTGTCCTTCTTGTCTTTCTCCTTGGCGTCTTTGGGCTCGTCCTTCTTGTTCGCGGCGAAGAACGCGAGCCCTAGGACAGAACCTTTGTGTCCCTTGCATTGCGCTTTTTCTTGCCCCGTTTGAAGGTCCCAAATTTTGATCTCGCCGGTCCGCGTTCCGGTGGCAAGCAGCTTGTCATCGCCCGAAACAGCAAACGTGCAAATCCAATCTTTGTGGGCTTCGATGACCTCCACCGGAGGCCGAACGTCCCAGACGCGAATCGTGCGATCCTTCCCAGCCGAAACGTAAGACTTCCCGTTGGGCGTCGCGATTACCCTGTTCACCTCGCCGAGGTGCCCAACATATTGCCGGACCAACTTTTGGGTTTCGTTATTCCACACTCGCACGCCATGGTCTGCGGCTCCGGTCAACAGCGACGCCCCGTCCGGAGTGAACGCCAACGACGTGACCGGCGATTCCTGCTCAAGAGCTTTTCCTTTTTCTTTGCCCGTTGCGACGTTCCAGAAACGAATCTGTCCCGCGGGCATCCCCGAGCGCGTGACCTTGTGCGACGTCGCGAGAATTCCTCCATCGGGCGACAGGGCGAAACAAAGCGAGGCCGGCGCCAGTTTCGTTAGCGTCGAGATGTCGCTCTTGGACACCGCGTTCCAAATCGTAATCTCCTTGCCCTCCGTCGACGTCGCGAACTTCTTGCGATCGTGGCTCGCCGCGAACATCTTGACCGGATGGTCTTTCACCGAGATTTTCTTCTCGACCTTACCCTTCTTCGTATCCCAAAACCGGATCGTCGCATCTTCGCTCGCCGATACGAGGGTCGCGCCCTTTTTGGTGAACATCAAACCGCGGACGGTTTTCGTGTGGCCACCAAACTGCATCTCTCCCGTTTTGCTGAGGAAGACAATCGTGTGGCCGGCGTCCGGCACCGCGACCGCGAAACCCTCGGAATCTGGAGGGAACGCAACGGCGTGGATTCCCCCTTTACCTAACTCCTGCACGACGGGTCTTCCTCGCCCGCTTCCCAAAGACCAAAGAATCGCCTGTCCGTCGGCACCCCCGGAGAGCGCGAACTTGCCATCCGACGAGACGGCCAACGACAAAACATTGCCGAGATGATTTGGGAACTCGTAACGAGACGGATGCGCCTTCTTCCACAGATAATACCACTCAAAGCCGCGTGCCCCGGTTTTCCCGAAACCTCGGTACGGCCCAAGCAACTGACGCATCCGGAGGAAGTCTCCGGCCTCCGACGCGATCTTGGCCCGGTGCATCGCGTCGGCGTAGTGCCGCCACTCGTTGCCTTCGATTCGTTTGGCAAGGGCCTTGTTGGTGTTGGCCGCCTGCTCCAATTTCGCGGCGGTCTCCTGGTACTCTTTGCTCAGGCTCCAGTAGGGCTGCACCCAACTCACGAAAAAGTACGTGGTCACCAAGATGAGAATCGGGACGCAGATGAACAACGTGTCCACGACGGCCTTCGAAGTGCTCCATTTCCTCTCTTCGGAAACTAGGTACGAAGTCGCCGCAAAAGCCAGGCAATCATGGCTCAAGCTGACGGCGGAAGTCTCCTCGTCGTTCTCGATGACGAGGACTTCTTCGAACAACCCGACTTCCTCCGACGCTCCCGTCGTGACGACTTGCTCCAACGGCGTTCGCCCTTTCCAACTCGCCGTCGCGTCACTTTCCGACACGAGGTTGCGAACGATGGCCCCATCGGATTGGCGAGACACAAGTTCGCCCAGAAACACTTGCAGTTTCTTTCGCTCGCCAGCCGACACAGTCTCGCGCACCAGAATCTTAAAGTACTGGACGAGGGCTCCTGCGACTCCACCCAGTTTGTTCAAGTCGTGCTCCGTAACGGTGCGCTCGGGGCGGGACGTCACAACGTCGTACAGCTGCGAGCAAATGACGTGAACGAGCGGCAACGCCTCGGCGACACCATCGTTGCTGGCTTGCAGAACCTTTGCCGCGATCTGGTCCGCGAGCCCCACCGCATAGTCAAATCGATAGACCTCCCGCGGAGACGTTTTTGCGCCCGGTAACATTTCGAACGTCGTGGGCAACTCGATCACCCGAATCAGCTGTTCGAGGTTCAACGCCGAAAGCAGATACGCACGCAACGGAAATCCCATCACCATTGGTTTGCGGGTGTTGGGCTCCAACCTCGCTCGCAAACGGGCAAGATACTCCGTCCGAATCGAGAAGAGGATTTTCGAGTGACCTTTGCTGAGTCCGAAACTTCGCAGCGTGGCCAACGAGCTCTGGCGCAACCGGATGTCGTCTCCGTCCTTCGTCAACGAATATAGTTCTTCGCCATGCTCGATCAACACCACGAGTTCGTGCGGGAGATTTTGCGAGAACGCCAGCAAGACGCGTCCGACCAGTTCCGAGTCCTCCAAGGCAGCCGCTCGCAGTTCCACCGAACTGACCGCCTCGAAACCCTCCGCGTTCGATTCCAACTTGACAAAGTCACCGAAACTTTTGGCCTTGGGTTCGTCAGCCGTGAAGGTCTCGGGCGTCTCGGACGTGTCCGCCATCCCCCTTCCCAGGAGCGATTCGACATGTTCCCCGTCGACGACTTTTCGGAGCAACGCAGGCAGATCCACAATGACAGTCCGACCTGTTGGCGTGGTGTATTCAAAGGGCGCCTCTGCAAATACACGGAGCGAAATCGCAAGTTGCCCTACCAAATCTTGAGTCGACCGGACGGCGATGACCGAATAATCGTCTTCCGTTCTGGCCTCGTCATCGCTTCGATTTCGCAATCCCTGATAACCGATGGCCTGGTCTTGCAAATGCGGAATGACTCCCGCCCGGAGCAACGACGACTTCCCAACTCCGATGCGACCGTGCAAGAATCCCATCCGAACGTCGGGAGAATCGACGATCTCCGACAACGCCTGAGTGTCTCGATCTCGCCCAACGAGCAAAAGCCGTTCGTCCTGATCAAACGGCACCAAAGGCCGATAGGGAGTTTCTGGAAAGCCGCTACCTTCCGTCGAGGGCAGTGAAGGGGGCACCGCCTCGTCTGCGTCCTCTTCCTGATCCTCCGTCCCGTCCGTGTCCTCGTCGTTATCCTCTTCTTCGTCTTCCGCGGATTGTTCGGACTGAGTGTTCGTATTGGTTGCGTCGGCTTTCTCGTCTTCGGCGTCCAGGAACTTGACAGTTGGCGGACACAGCACCGAACAAAGCAGCCCCTCGACAGGAGACGCCTCTCGAAGTTGTTGGGCGATTTCAGCGACAGACAAAGGCTCTTCACAAAGTTTTGCGAAGACGTCAAACAGTAACGAATGCATTGACGGTAGAGACGCGACTTGATCCGGTAGGGCCAAACCACCAAGACGGAGATTCAACCATTGACGTCGAAAATGGTTCCAATCGTCGCCCATCGGATCCGTCGTCGCAGCCACGAAGACAAGCACTTGATTCCAGGGGACGTCGGCATCCACGGCCGACATCAACAGCGTGCGGAAGTCAGCCAGAGACAACTCGGCTTCCCCCAAGAACAACTTGTCCTTGTCCGCCCGGCAGAGAAGATACACGACATCGGGAGCCGTCTCGCCGAACGGTTCCTTCAGTTCGTCGACCGATTCGACAAGGTTCACGTTGGGATTCTCGGCGAACGATTCGAGCCGTTCGCGCTGGTCCGACGCGAGGTCTTGTTTCGCATATGGGTCGACGACCAACACGGCGTCGAAAGGTGCCACGACCGGTTCCGCACGAAACGCGTTGACCCGATTGGCGACGGCCAGTCGATAGCGTGAGCCCCAAAACCCTTCCACGCAACTCGCCTGCGCCTTGTCACCGCCGAACGTCGCTTCGTCGGGCTCGGTCTCGAAAACGGCCTGCCACGGAACGAGCCCGGTCGTATCTCCTACGATTTCCAGATGGTCCAACTCACCGCGTTCACGCAGCCCCTGGAGCCACTCTTGAATCTCTTTTGTGAGATCGGCAAAGTTGTGATCTTGCACAAAGATGTGCCGATAGAGTTCGTGTCCCGCCTGCGCGACGGAGTAACAAGCCGATTGGCGTTCCTCGTCATTCGTGACGGACTGGGCGAGGTCGACCAACCTGGCCTTCAACGTTTCGACGGCAGACCAAAACTGGGCGAGTTGTGCCTGTTCGAGCCAGTACGGCTCAAAATGGCGATCACCGTCAGACCACCGTAATGTCACACGCTCTGGATGGACTAATACTTGACAAACGACACGCGTCATCGCGATTTCTCTTTTTGTGAGTCGGGGGAAGTTTCGATGACAACCGGATATCCACGGCAATTATAGGAATTGCAGAACTCGTGCGAGAAGAATTTGGCGATCGTGTTTTGTGGTTTTGTGTTGCAGTGTCGTCTTTCGCTCCGCGAAAGGGCGCATGTCTTGGGTTTTATTTTGGAGTGCGTCGGCTCGACGACGCTTTGGTATTGTTGTTTTTCTTTTTCTTTGGGAAGCCGCGCAGCGGCGCTAGGTTGTAGCCACGCGGCGTGAGGCCGTTGAATAGGGCAAATCCGATCGGGAACCGAGCGTGGAGTTATTTCCAGAAGGATAACAAACATCGCGCAGAGACATTGCGCACGGAATGCGGAAGGTGAAATGGAAAAAATTCTGAGCCAGGTTCGACACAGAATTTAAGCATCAAAGGAGTGAGTTCGAGGAGTAGCGAGTCTGAAAAACAAAGGGGGAAAAAATGGGTCGCCGGCACTCCCCTCTCTGCCGGTCGACCCAAAAGTGTC
>CAYYUU010000026.1:0-17315 GCA_964474955.1 uncultured Alcaligenaceae bacterium
CCATCCTTGTTGACGTCGAAGACGGCCACGCCTTCGGATCGGAAGGACTTGTCGAGGACAATTTTTTTCCATTTGATTTTCGTCTGGACCTGGGCTGGCGCGTTGGATAGCCACGCCAATCCAGCCAAACACTACCCTACGGTCGTCCAGATTGTTCGGATCATGGTTTCTCCCGGGTAGCGGTGAGGTTAGGTGGACGGTGAGCGCCTTCCTTTGCAGAGGCCTGTTGTCCTTGCGAGGATACCACAGGCCGTTTCTGGGAACTATCCTCTTCGATTCGGAATTCCGGGAATCACTATTTCATCGGATTTTCATGTCCGCTATGCTCCTGTATTCCGATTGAGCGATTGACCAATCAAGGGATCGATTGGCCCGCCGTGGACCGGGTACCTATGTCCATCGTTTCTTTCATCGGAGTTATGTTGATGCTGCAAGAGTTCTTCCCCAAGCCGGCTCGAAACGGCCGCAAATCTCGAGTCCGTCGCCTCGTGCTCGAAGGTCTCGAAGACCGATGGGCGCCAGCGGGCAATTTAAGTGTCGAACTGAGTCCGTTTTTCCCGCCCACCCTGCAAATCCGTGACCTTGAGGGCAACCACAACAGTGTTCGCATTGGAGCTGGAACTTCCCCAGGTGAAATCGTCGTCACTGGACGCAACGGCACCACACTCAATGGTGGGACCGAACCGCTGACGTTCACGGGGGTCAGTCAGATTTTTGCCGACCTGGCTGGCGGCAACGACACCATCCTGGTCAAGGATCTGTCCCCGGAGTTTGGGAACGCGGTGACTGGCTTGGAGGTCATTACTGGCGACGGCGACGACGACATTCGAATCGAAGACACCGTCTTGAGTGTAAATGGTCCCGCCTTCTTCGCGAGCATTTTCGTGGCCAGCGGCTTCGGCGACGACAGCATTCGTATCGAGGATACTTCGTTGACCGGAGACTTTCCGGTCACCATCGACATCTTCGGCGATGAGCCCGGCGGCATCGCTGGCGATGACGTGATCGAGTTGGACAACGTCGAACTTCTTTCCAATGGCGGGGCGGCCAATTTGAATTTGAATGGCGACTTCGGCTTTTTCCCTGGGAACACGGTCGGAGGCGATGACCGAATCGAGTTGGAGGATGTTACCCTCGAAGCTCGTGGGGGTGGGTTTTTCTCGCCTGCCGTGGCCACCCTCAGCGTGACCGGCGACAGTGCACCGGATGCCGGCGATGATGACATCGAAGTCCAAGATGTCACTGTCCTGGCCGATGGTCCATTCGGCAGCATCGCGTCGGTGCAGATTGATGCCGATAACAGCACGTTCGCCGGCGCGGCTAGTGTTGCCAACGGCAACGATGAAGTCTCCATCGAGGACGTCTCGGTGACTGCCGTCGGGGGGCAAGCGACTTTCGCCATCACGACCGATTTTTCGGGATCGGCGGTGACTGGTGGGCGGGATGAACTCGAACTGGAGCGAGTTTTCGTCGTGAATGGAACCACCAACATCGATACCGGAGTCGACAACGACGAGGTCAAAATCGAAGATTCTGTGTTTGGGACTTTGTCGGTGCTTCTTGGGGACGGGAATGATGATCTCGAACTCGAGGATGGCGTGATTGTCTCGGCGGCAACGCTGGACGGCGGCAACGGTGTCGATTCGTTGGACTTGGAGGACAACATCGGGACCATCGTCTACCTGAATTTTGAAGACGTAGAAGTCGATTAGGATCTGGCAGGAGGTGCCCCGGGCTGTCGGCTTCTCACTCCGGCTCCGCTGGCCCCTTTCTTTCCTGAAAACGCGTTTTCCAAAGATGGGTTCGAAAAGGGCTGGATGCGTGTTCCGACCCATCTTCCAATCACCAAGCCTCACCATTCGGTCAAAGGAGTGACCTTCATGGGCCAACAAAAGAAGACGAAAAAACGCCCTGCGATTGTTGATTACGCCGTTTACATCCTTGTGCGTTTCTTCGTTTGTATCTTGCAGATGCTCACTTGGAGCCAGGCGCGCGGGTTTGCTCATTTCCTCGCCTGGGTTGCTTACCACGTGGACAAACGGCATCGGCTTGTGGCGATTGAGAATTTGGAACACGCGTTTCCAGGCCAGTGCACGCATGCCGAGCGAGACCAAATGGTTCGTGAAGTGTATCGGCATTTCTGCACGCTTTTGACCGAGATCGTTTTGATCCCTCGCAAGCTCCACATCACCAACCAGAAGAATCACGTTCAACTCATCAACGGAAACGAAATGGTCGACGCGTTGTTGTCGGACCGACCGTTGCTTTTCGTCACCTGTCACTTCGGGAACTGGGAACTTGCGGGTTATTATTTGGGGCTCTGTGGGTTCACCACGTATGCCATCGCGAGAACGCTCGATAACGAGTATTTGGATCGGTTTCTTCGGCAGTTTCGAGAACACACCGGTCAGGTCGTGCTCGCGAAAAAAGGCGACTACGACCGAATTAATGAGGTCCTCGCGACCGGTGGAGTCATGGCGACTCTGGGCGATCAAAATGCGGGGCGACGCGGCGTGTTCGTCGATTTCTTTGGCCGTCCAGCTTCCACGCATAAAGCCGTGGCACTGATGGCCATCGAGTATAATGTGCCGATGCTCGTCGCGGGTACCATGAAAGTCGGCGAGCCGCTGCAGTACGAAATCGTAGCCGAAGACAGGATCGATCCGGAGGATTACAAGAATCATTGCAATCCTGTGGAAGCCATCACGCAGCGGTTCACGGCGGCGATCGAACGGTTGGCAAGCCGAGCCCCGACACAGTATTTCTGGCTGCACAACCGCTGGAAAGAGAAACCACCGAAGGCCAGAAAGCGGGCGGCGTAGCGGGAATCGTGGGGCCGAGCCGATGTCAAATTGACCGAGAAAGATAAGATAAGAATGACCTGAGTTGTTCTCTTGGACAGGTTTGGGGCCGTCAGACTCGTTTTAGAAAGTTGCTGTTCGGTCTGCGAAAAGTCTGAAAGACAAACAACTGTTTGCGGACCGAAAAGCAACTTCCCGAACCGAATCTGACGGTCCTTGCGGGATAGTGTTCTCGAAAATGTCGGCAGGATGAGCGTCTGTGTACACCGCTGGAAACGTCATATTGTTGCTCAAGATCGCGGTCTCGCTCGTGAGCGTCCTTATTCTCGCCGCGCTGGTTTCCCTGGCCTTGAAGAAGCCACGAATTCACGGATGGATCAATTCGGTTGCGGTCGTCTTGACGCTTGTGGCGCTGGTGGGGTTGGAAGTCCTCGCACGGATCTTCGAACCGGGAATCTTTGAGAATCACTTCAACGAAACCGACTCTTGGACGGAATTCTACGTCCACCTTGCGTTCGCCGTTCCTTCGGCGATTCTCCTGCCGATCATGTGGCTCACCGGTCGAACGTATCGCAAACGGATTCACGTCCCGCTCGGCGTGTTGTTTCTGGTGGCGTGGACCGGGACTGTCATCACGGGCGTGTTTTTCTAGCCGCATTAAATGATCGACCGAGACCCCTCAGTTCCATTCTGACCATCATTTCTTCTCCATTTTTGTTCCGGGCGTGGTTCGAACTTCCCGAACTATCAACTCATATGTCCTCGGGCCTTTGCCCTCGTAGGAGGTCGCCACGAGGCGATACTTTCCGGTCCTCTTGGGGCTGTGGATCAGCCGAGAGTTCAGTTCCAGCATCCCAATGCTGAGTAGTTCCCTCTGGCGTCGATGTCGTCGTTTTCGGCCGGCGTTTCGCCCTTGGCGTTCTGCAGTTGAAGGAGCGTGTCGAACCGTTTGCTGTGCATTTCGATGACGTAAGTTCGGTCGGATTTCATAGAGAGAGAGTGTGAATCCATCTGCCCTATTCGGTTTGAGCGTGCCGGGAAAACTTTGACGGCTCAGTGATCGAACACGGAGAGCGTGTATTCTCCCGTCTGTCCCCGTTGGGCCGTCGTGGCCCGGATGACGTAAGTCACGCGTTGTGCAAGTTTAGTCGATCAACAAGTCGGCAAACGCCAATGGCAGACGCCGTAATTGGATGTTGACCCAACAAGCTACTGCATGGCTGAGGATCTTACGTATCGTCCGGGGAACTAAATGCCAAAGGTCTCTGGCCCACGTCCTTTTGACGTGATATCGACCGGCCAGTTGACGGTTGACGGTCTCGATCCGCCAATGCAGACTCCGCATAAGCCTGAAGTCCTCCGGCGTCGGGTCGTTCTTTTCGTTCTTGAAAGGAGCCAATAACAAGATCCCGTATTTGAGCAGTTGTTCGTGCATGTTGGGCGACCAAATATCCTCGGTCGCCGATGCCCAACTTGCCCACACCAGGGTCCAACTCCCAGACCAACTGCGTTTCCGGCTCGTTGGCTGCGGCCAACACGGCAGCCTGGATAATTCCTTCGTTGCTCGTGCACAAATGAAGCCGGATGCCGTAAAACGCTTGGCGGACAAAGTGATCGCGACCGAACGCGAAGGTCATGACGTGGTCGGATTCGTGATACGGGTTGTGCAGTTTCAAGACGCGAAGTTGTTCGTTGATGGCGTTGATCAGTCCGACGTCGTGGGCGAGTTTTTGAATCATCGGCAGTCCCGCGAAGTTTGTGCCTTGAGGTTTGGCGGCGACTTCGTAGTCGATGTGTTGGGGGTTGTACGATGGGTGTGTCATCGGGTTTGGGTGGTGGTTTGGTCGAACGGTCTTGGAAGTCTTGGGCTCGCGTTTGGGACCGCCTGGTGCTCCAGGGTGATTCAAAGTTTGAGAATACCAACTTGAGTTAAGACTTCGACGACGCGATACGCATTGTCTCGTGACGCCTGAGCAATTTTCGTCACGCCTTCATCGCGAAGCCAAGCGATGGCGGCATTCCGCAACGCCGCCAACACCTCCGGGTTTTGGCCCATGGGTTGTGCTCGGACCCATAGAGCAATCGCTTGTGGCCCCAGCAACCACATAAGATGGCCGCACAAGCGGCGGCCAAAAGGGCCCAAACGGATGCCTTTGTCCTTTGGCGTCTCGGGAGTCGTCGGTCGGGCCACAGAGATAATCCAACAGGCTGCCGGGAGCATGAACAGACATCACACAGGCTCCATTCCAAGGGAGAAGGACGAAACAATGGTTCCCTCAAAAGCCAAAATTACCAACAATGGATAACCTCAACTTGTGGATAGCTCGGCGGGTGAGCCCGACAACGTGTTGTGGTGTCTTCTTTTGATATACTGAGTGAATATGGCAGGCTCTGGAGACGGCAAAACGTCCTCGAAAAGATAAAACAGAAACTAAAGAAAGCGTCGGCTTGACAACACACTCCACAGCGGAAATACGGGTAGACAGTAACGAGATATCCTATGGCCGAGCGACATTCCGACACATCGAACAAAATCGAGCTTCCATTATTGACGGCCGAACCCGGACGCACCGAGGATTGGCACGGATTCACCGTCGCGGACGGCACCGAGTTCGCTCGGGACGATGCGCCGGAACCGCTCGAACCACAAGGCGATTACAACCCGCTTGGCGCGGAGAGGCCGCTTGCACTCCCGGAACTTGAGAACGCGGAAAGAGCCACACCGACGGAATTGTTGGCCCCCGCGGGAGGTATGGACGCGGCGCTCGCGGCATTCCACTTCGGCGCGGATGCGATCTACCTTGGCCTGAAGAAATTTTCGGCACGTGCCGAGGCCGAGAACTTTACGCTCGAAGAACTCGACGAGATCACAGCTTACGCGCACAGTTTGGAACCGCGTCGGCGTGTGTTCGTGACGATCAACACGCTCATCCGCCAAGACGAACTCGAAGAACTTGTCGAAGCCGTAGCGGCCCTCCAAGAAATCGGCGCCGATGCGTTGATCATCCAGGATCTCGGAGTGTACCATCTCGTCCGTCAACACTTTCCCGCTCTGGAACTCCATGCGAGTACGCAACTCGCTGTCCACAATCACGCCGGGGCCGAAGCTCTCCGCGAGATGGGATTCACGCGAGTCGTGTTGGCTCGCGAATTGACGTTCGAAGAGGTCCACGACATCACTGCGACGTCGGGGATCGAAACGGAAGTCTTTATCCACGGAGCGCTCTGTTATTCGTACAGCGGGCTGTGTTTGTTCTCGTCGCAGACGCTCGGGCGAAGTGGCAACCGTGGCAAGTGCGCGTACTCGTGTCGAGATTCCTATGAGGTAACCGGTGCTCCGATGACTCTTCGCGACGGAACGGCTGTTCGACGCGATCCGACGACCGGCTTTCCGTTTTCGATGAAAGACTTGGCGTTGCCAGATCATATCCCCGCGTTGCGGTCGGCTGGCGTGTCGTGTTTCAAGATCGAGGGGCGAAAGAAAAGCCCGCTCTACGTGGCCACGACGACCGATTACTATCGCCGATTGATCGACGGAACGCTCGACGACGAAGACCGACCGGACATCGAAAGCGACATGCAGACGGTCTTCAGTCGTCCGTGGACTCGGTTGTTCGTCCAGTCACACAAGGATAAAGAAGTCGCCGACCGCGACACAGTTGGCCATCGTGGAACGCCCGTCGGTCAAGTCGAGAGGGTCATCAATCCGGGGACCAATCGAGCGAAATTGCGGTTTCGGTCGTCGCGCCCCTTGCAACTGCACGACGGATTGCAAGTCGATCTCCCAACGCTTGGCAAGCCGTTTGGATTTCCGATCGACAAACTTTGGTTGGCCAAAACCCGCGGGTCTCACAAGAACCAAAGGGAACAACTCGAAGACGTTTTTGGGACGCCCGAAGGTGCGCTCGTCGAAGTCGGTTTACCGCCGGATCATCCTGAGTTGCCAGCCGGGGCTCCCGTATATTGTTCATCCTCGCAAGAGGTCAAACAACGATATAAGTACGACCATCCGAAACCGGGTTTGCATCGTGTACGCCGGATCATTGACATGACTGTGTCATTGACTCGCGAAAAACTGAAGTTGACGGCGAGGGCTGCTGGAACAACCAATGTCGAGATGAGTCAGTCGCTTCATGGCCCATTCGAGAAGGCGAAAGACGCCTCGAAGATGGAACAGACCGTTAGAAACGCCTGCGCGAAATTGGGACAAACTCGTTTCACACTTGGAGGCTTTGCGTTCGACAATCCGGATGGTCTCTTTGTCCCGGTGTCTCGCTTGAACCAAGTTCGACGCGAACTTGCGGAAGCCTTGGATGAAGCGATCCAATCGGAAATCGAAGAGCGGGTCGCTGCGGTGAAATCGTTGGTCCTTCCGAAAGCGAAAGGGGGCCAGAAAACTACAGCGTTCGCATGGTCCATCAAGGTCGATCGAATCGGGTATCTCGATGCGTTTACTGCAGAAGACTGGAGCGACGTGGATGAAGTGCTTGTGGACATCGCGAGAGATACGTCCGAAGTGTTGTTGGCGAGGGGCGAGGAACTTGGTCGACAGATCGGTCGCGAGCGAATCCGATTCAGCTTGCCTCCTCTGACTCGCCGCTGGGAAGACAAACCGATCCGGAAAAAGATCGAGTTCTTACGTAACGTTGGCTGGAACAAGTGGGAGGCGGCCAACCTTTCGGGATGGAGTTATCTGGAAATTCCGGTGAGTCGCCCGGAGGCTCAATCGATCGACGTTTCCGCCGACTGGTCGGTTTATGTCATCAATCGACTGGCCGCATTGCAATTGCTCGAAATGGGAGTGAGCCGCTTCACGCTTTCTCCCGAAGACGGGTTGAAGAACATGCGGTCGTTGTTGGCCGAATTTGCCGACAAGGCGACGGTCATAGTGTATCAAGACACGCCGCAATTCCTCGCCGAATCGTGTGCGTATGCGAATTTGATTGGTGGTTGTCCGGGCAAAGCAAATTGTAGTTTCGAAAGTATGGAGATGGTTTCGAGCCACGGCGAACGTGTGACGGCGATCGATTATCATTGCCGAACGATTGTGCTCAATCAGGGAGCATTCTCGCTCACGAAACATCTGCCAGAATTGGCCAAGGCGGGAGCGAAAAACTTACGTGCGGATTTCGTTTATCGCAAATACGAGCCGGAACATGTTCGGAAGATCTGGCGACAGCTCCGAGAAGGTACGTCGATAGCCGGAACGTCTGCGGCGAATTTTCGGCGGGGGATTCTGTGATGTTGTGGAGATTCTTCGAATTCCTTCCGCCCCGACGAATCCGACAGAGACACCCACGAAAACAGAAGCCTGGGAACAGGTCTAACAAACGTTGACACCACTCCCGGAAGCCTACAAAACCTGGACCGTGGGTGCCACCGCATTTGATTCTCGCGGAATACATCATTGGAATGCGACTCTCATGGAGTGGCCTGTGGGAGTGTTGGCCGCGATATTGTCTGTGGTTTGTTTGCCGAAGACCTCCTGGATGACCCGATTGATTTTCGGCAGGCGTAGTCTTTTGGTGCAAGTTCGCTCCCGGTCGGGGACTTGTCACCATAAAATGCGATCTGGGTAGCCCCCCAATCTCCTTCTTCAACTGATTCGACCTCATGCTTATCATTCGTCGGCTATGTTTGCTGCTCGCATTAATGTTCTGGCAGGGTGGCTTCATGTTCTATGGTGCGGTCGTTGTGCCGGTCGGAAGTTCGGTCTTGAAGTCCCACACGACTCAAGGTTTTATTACTCGGTCCGTCACGAACTTTCTCAACCTTGCGGGTGTCCTAACTGTAGTTATGTGGCTCTTCGAATTGCTCGCAACTCGGGAGCCACGAGTGACGCTCCGGCGACTTCGTTGGGCGACCTGGATTTTGATCGTGACCACGCTCGTTTTGCAAGTGTGGCTCCACGTTGAACTCGACGCACGGTTAGTTCCCGCGGGCCAAGAAGTTCTCGACCGGCCCACGTTTCAAACGTTCCATAGTTGGTACCTGATCGTCAGCACCGGTCAGTGGGCTTCGGCTTTGGGGTTACTTTTGATGACGCTGCAACACTGGCAAATACAGGATCGGGGTAGCGGGATGACATCAACATGACCATCTACTTCTATTCGAAATCGGATGATTACTTTTGGTTGTCGAACTTTTCGCGACACGGCTTTCAGCTTGACGGTCATCATTGGGCCACGGTAGAACACTTTTTCCAAGCCCAGAAATTTCCAGGGACCGAACAGGCATTGAAAATTCGAAAGGCCAAGACTCCGCGAGACGCCAAGAAATTCGGTCGGGATCGATCCGTTCCACTCCGCGACGATTGGGACGAAGTCAAGGATGACATCATGCGGCGTGCTGTGATGCAGAAATTCAGAACACATCACGATTTGCAAGAGATGCTCCTCGCCACCGGGGAAGAAGAATTGGTGGAAAACGCCCCTAGTGATTACTACTGGGGCTGTGGTGCCGACGGAAGTGGGAAAAACATGCTCGGTCAAATCCTCATGGAAGTCCGAGCCCATTTTATAACAGGGGAATGACTGAATTCATTACCGCCGTTTGCCCCAAATCTTCTCTAACAGCGCATATGTTTTCGGATCCGCTTCTTTCAATTCTCCGCGGACGAACGGATAGAAATCATTCGTCCCAAAATACGCCTCCGTCATCTCGGCGAAAAACTCCATTGGATTGGTGAGCGCATAATGGCGTGTCTTGTGGCCCCGGATGTGACGAACGGATTCGTACATCTTGGCACTTTTGACGCGAAAGTATGCCGATCGAATTTCTTTATTCCCAAAACTCAATACGCGGTCATGATACGCATGGGCGAGTTCGTGGAGAACGACCCATTGTTGCACCTGATCTCGCTCGTGGCGAACTAGTCCTGCGGCGCGGGGTATGTGGACGGCTTTTGTCATGTCCGTGGTGTATCCGTTTTTCCGAAGCCAGCCCGCGCCGGGATGATATTGCATTGAGCGGAGTTTGTGTTCGCGGTCCAGAAAGATCGGGACTTCCCGCAATTTCTTGAGCTTGTCTTCGGGCATGACGAGCGAGATGCGATAGAGCTTATTCGACAAGACCCGCAACGCGATTTTGCCGAGTTTCGCGTGTTCACCCGCAAGCAGGCTTTTATCGACGTGGACTTTCCATCCTTCGACGTCTTTGATTTCGTGATCGATATGAAAGCGAATGCCGCGGCCTTTCTCTTTCTTGGCACGTTTGGAAATGTCGGGAGATTGCCCAAACGTCGTGGCAGCTAAGAAGATCAGGACGAGCAGAGCCAGGGAGGAATGACGGTCAATCATTAATCGAGCCTTTGGATCGAGGTGGGAATCGGTAGGTCAAGACACCAATTGAAAATGATTCCGGTCACAGTTGCAAGTGCCCTTTTGGGAGAGCAGTCGGATAAATAGTCTTGATGAGAAAGTTGCTTTTTGCTTCGCTAAAAGTCCGCAAGGCCAACAAACTTTTCGCGAAGCAAAAAGCAACTCTTCCAATCTCGACGTACCGCCCAACTTGTTTCTCCTGCCCGACCTGCGACAATACCAAAAGTAATTTTCGAGGCTCGTAAGGAACATCATCATGGCAAAGCGGTTTGTTGTGATTGGGTTGGGAAATTTTGGATCGACGATCGCGGAAGCACTCCACGCCCAGGGTCATGAGGTGATTGCGGTCGACACGAGTGAAGACGCCATCGACAACATCGCAAGGCACGTCACACGAGCTGCCGCCGGAGACGGTCGGCATCTGCCGACTCTTGAGCGAATCGGTGCCCGAGGTGCCGACGTTGGGATCGTCAGCACGGGTGACGATATCACGGCGAGCATACTTGCTTCGTTGTCGTTGAAAGACCTTGAAGTAAAGGAAATCTACGTCAAGGTGATCTCCAAAGACCATGCTCGCATCATGGACCGGATCGGAGTCACGGCCACAACATTTCCGGAACGCGAATCCGCCCTTGCCCTCGGCAAACGTCTGTCGCGTGGCCATTTATTAAATTTTTTCCAAATCGCGAGGAACTTCGGACTCCAAGAGATGGCCGTCGGAGAAAAATGGGACGGCAAGACACTTCGCCAACTCCGGCTTCGCCAACAGTTCCGGATTAACGTGGTCGCCGTGCGAGATGTCTTGAGTGACGAGATCATTACGAGCCCCGATCCCGATAGAGTGCTGAAAGATTCCGACACACTCGTCGTGGCCGGCAGTGACGAAGATCTAGCCAAGGCTGCGTCTGCGCTGTAGTGATCTTCTGGACAGAATTGCCACCACCTCAACACTTGTATTTCAGGCTTGTCGATATCTACCGGACAATTTAATGAGCCTGCCCAAGAATCTTCGCGAAGTCAGGACCCCTCTACCTTCTCCGAAACCCCTTGCCTTTCGGAATGTCAATCCTGTGAACGGGCGCGTCGTCGGGTTCGGTATCTTCCCAATTGGCGGGAATGGTGAAGTATTTTTTGACCTCGGGCGCGGAGAGCGGTTGGTTCACGACGGCATTCAAGTATTCCGTTTGGATCAGGAGGCGATTCTGCCGGTTGTCGGCTTCATTCCCCCACCATTCCACTCGCACCGGCCACAAGGATTCCGGATTGAGATAAAGTCGGCATTCGCGAGGCTGGACGGTCAACCGTAAATGTGGCGGGATTCGATCTCGGTTTTTCTGATCCGGAACCCATTTCCCTCTGACTTCGATCAACAGGTTCCCCCCCGACTTGACTCCTCGGACGACTGGATTGCGTAGGTGCCAGTGCAGATATTTCACGAAAGAAGAGACTCCGCGGAATGCGTGTTTGTGGAGGATTTCTTCTCGCTCCACAGCCGCCTCGGCTATGTCGTCGGAAGGTTCGGGGACCTGGGGAAGTTCCTTTATCCGGATCGAGGCGGGGAGCCCTCCAAGTTGGAGATTCTCCCCCAGCAACTTCCCATCGCTGATCAAAGTGAGCCGTCCCCTTCTCCGGCTTGTTCGGATCTCCAAATCCAGTCGAAGTCGCTGCTTGGGAGCTTGCAAAAAACGTCCGGTGGCGCTGTAGTCGATGGACCCGTAACGCACTTCTTGGCGCAGGTCCGCCCGAACCCACCGGAGTATTTCCGGGCGACACCTCTTGACGGACACCAAAAGAATACGACTTGCGCGAACCCCGACCAAATGAGACGGCAGTTTCGTTTCCTCCAACGGTGTCGCAATGAGGGCAGGGAGTTCGGGCTTCTCGGCAGGGATACTGGCCAGTGGGGACGACGTTCCACGAAGCAAAACGGCCAAGACGAGTCCAACACCCAGGAAGATCAAAAGCAGGGTAACGTAGACACGCGGCATGGGAAACTTTTCCGAATTTGATGAAAGATCCGGCTTCTGGGGTGCCGAGTATACCCATAGCAGATTCTGGGATAAAGACGAAAGGTCGAGGCGGTCGGTCCGTTTTCTTGCTCCGGAAGGAAGTCTTTTTCTCTTCCAAGTTTCCGCCGCACCGTGGTCGGTGCGCGGCAACCCAGATTGGGTTCACGAACCGGAGCGAAAACCCTGCGCCTTGGCCATTGACCTTACCGAAAGTCATGTCCGGGAATTTCTCCAGGCCGAAGCGGGAGCAAGCCTGCCGCTGCGGGAGACATCACGGGACGGCCCATTGCAATGGGCCGTCCCGTGAGCAAATGGCCCGCACTTGGGGAGGCTTGCGGGAGCGACCAAAGAACGCGAAAGGGTGGGAGCTATGAGGAGAATCGCCTGTGCATTGGTGTTATTGGCTTCACTTGGTGGGTGCGTGTCGATGGACACAGACGGTGGGCCAAGAGGGGCGGCTCCACGGCCGCACTATGGCGCGCATCGAGGGCCCGCCTCCGTGCCGGGCGTGCAAGGGCCTTACGGTGGCCCAGTGCCGATGATCCATCCGTACTCCGCTGCCCCACCAAGTAAACACGCCGCCCTCAACATGATGCAACACAACGTCCCCTTGCAATACGTCCAACAAGGGGGAGCGCCGGTGCGCCCGGTCGGTGCCATAGGGCATCCGGGCATGGGGACTGGGTTGAGGCAAGCCGGAGGCGTCCTCTCTCCTCCTGGGCTTCCTCCATTACCTGGGTTGCCTGGGCGGAACGGTTTTCCGCCCCAAAATCCGATTCAACAAACACAAGCAGTCCAGTTCCGACCACCGCTCGGCGTCGCCCCAGGAAGTCCCGGGCCAATGGTCCAGGACCAGGGGCGGCTTCGGTTCCCCGTCAAGCGTACCCAGGTACGCTTCTTGCGACCAACTGGGATGCGAATTTATCTGCCCCAAGGCGACGATTTCCGGGCCACGCCGATCTTCACCCCCGGGAGATTTAACTTCCTCCAAGCTGCCGTCTACCGATTGAAGATCACCAACTACCCCGGTAGCCGGGGCATCCCATTGTACCCAACGCTTGAGGTCGTCCCTGCCAATCCAAAGACGGAGGAGTTCCTGTCTCACAATTCGGTCCCGGTTGTGTTTTCGGAGGAAGACTTCCAACAAGTAGCGACCGGCAACTACCTCGTCAAGGTCGTTTACTTGCCCGATCCGGAGTTCCAGGAACTCGCCATACCTGGTCCGGCTTCGTTGGTCTCGACACAGTTGCCCCCGGGTGCGGACCCAATTCAAGAGGCCCGCCAACGCGGGCACATCTTGTTGGTCATTCGGATGGGGAACATGGATCAAGAAGCCCACGACACGCCCCCGATCGATGCGCCCGGTGCCAACGCCCAGAGTCAGGGCTCCGGCGGGGGTGGAGTCCATCACCACCAATTCCCGATTCCGCGAGGGATGCAGATTCCTTACGGGCTGAAGCCCCCTTATGGAAAGATGCCTCCCCCCGGCTATCCCGCAGGAGCTACGCACGGACCGCTAGTCGGAAAGTTGGGCGTGCCTCCGGGTGGTGCCGGACCTCGTGGCTACCAAGGACCCCGCCCTGGATTTCCTCACCCGGGACAACCACCGGCTGTCGCTCGACCACCGCAGGTTCCACAAGCTGCAGTCCCGGGTCGCCCTCCATATCCGGGGCAACCGGGAGTGCCACCCGGATTGCCAACACCACCGAACACACCCCAGGTCCCTGGTCTGGCCGTTCCCCCCGGAGCGGATGAGCCACCGCAACAGCGACAAGGTCAGTTCGGAGTTCCAACGAGTCGTCGGCCTTCGGGACCGTCAAACCTTCGCTTGACGGGTGGTTTGGCCCCTCGCGACACCGAAATGGCGGTTCCCCCGCCGCCTCGCGCTGGTGAGGACGATGTTCCGCCGCGACATTAGGCTCTATGGATGTGGGAATTTCATACGGAGGACAGGTTTTTAACCTGTCCTTTTGTTTCTTGGACAGGTTACGGGCGTTCAGATCAATAAATATTGTGTTTTTGAGAGTTGCCTTGGGTGGAGCGAAAGACGACTCTCTCCGGATGCTCCCAAATTCTGTCCCACGTTGCGACCTGGCAAGAGGGTGACCTGATGCCCCATACAACTTTGCGACTGAGTATTGTGTGTTGGTTCGCGGTTGTCGGCGGCATGATGCTCGCGCAGCCTGCTCCGGGGCAATACAACAGAACGGTCCGCCGTGTGCCGATGACTCGAGCGCAGGCGAGCCCTGGGCAGTACATCCCGCCGCCGTTGTATCTTCGCATCAACGGCATGGAAGGAATGCGAGTTACATTCTATCGGGGAACGGGAAAACCCGTCACCAGGATTGCTCCGTTCCGTGTGGCCGTTCGGCCCGGTTATGTCTATCGCATCAAAATCTCAAACATCGCCGGGCACCCCGGGCTGGAAGTGTATCCGACGTTGGAAGTTCGAGGCAGTTTGCGGCCCGACTCGAAGATCAAACCAAGTGACCATCCCGCAACGTTGACGTTCACCAAGGAGGACTTCGACCGACTCCGTGCTGGTTCCTACGTGAAGAAGGTGCTCGCGTTGGAGCGTCCTTCCGCAGCGTTGGCCGTCACGAGCAGTCCCTCGGCCCCGCTCACGTTCCGAGTCGGTGTTGGCGAAGATCCCATGCGGGTGGCCTTGCAAAGCGGAATTCCGCTGCTGGTGATGCGTGCGGGACAGCGGACACGAACCGAGCAAGAGTTGGAGGCATCGGGGCTCGCCGGAACTATCTTGTTCCCCGAAGAATCTTCGCTGCCCTATCCGAAAGTGCGGCCTTACATTCCGTGGGCCTGTCCGGAGTTGTACGATCCGTTGGGTGGCCCCGATCCGCTGTTCCCGGACCTCTGTGTTCCGGACGGAGGTGACGTTGGAGCCAAGGCGACCGTTGACATCAAGGGGCGGTTGTTTGGAGTCGATGCGACGGACACCCTCGTACGGTATCAGGACTGCTTCGGACGTTACAAGCTTGCGGCTTCGAACAGCGTCTGCCTGTGCGTTCCGCGATATTTGATCTTCATGAGTGATGCGGCCGTGTCGGGCAACGTCGTTTACCACAGCATCTCTGGCATAAAGCTGGCCCAAACGGTACTGGCACAACAGACCAAAGTCCCGGCGATAGTTCATCACAAGCTCATCCCACTCAGCGGATTGCAAAGTCGGCAATCGGCGAGTGAGGCCATCTCGATGGTGAGTCTTCGTGTGGAAGGGCAATATAACGGAGTGGACTTGTTGGCCCAGATCGACGGAGTCAAGGGAGTTGCCGCGGCCAGCGTGCCTCCGGCTCCGATGCGGCTCCCGGATCGGCCTCTGTTGGTGGACAAGTGGCCGGACAAAAAGGCGGCCCAAATTGGCGACGTCGTCATGTTCACGATCCGATACCGCAACGTTGGCGGACAGCCCATCAAAAACATCGTGATTCACGACAGCTTGGTCGCGAGGTTCGAATACCTCCCTGGCACGGCGAAGTCGGATCGACCGGCCCTGTTCACTTTCCAACCGAACGAAGAGAACTCGACGCTCTTGCGGTGGCAACTTTCGCAAGACTTGCCACCGGGTGAATTTGGCATCATTCAGTTCAAAGTCCGAATCCGGTAATGCTCCGAAGTCCGGACTTGGAGGAATTTTCGCGTGTCCCCCGAACCTCTTGAATTTTGGCGTATCGTCGTGCAAGTCGTGGGAGTGAGCGCGTTTTTCGTCTTCGCCTTCGTCCGCAAAAGAGATCTCCTGCAGATCATCGCGTTGTGTATCGGCGCGATGATCATCTACGGGATGATCCAAGACCAATTCAGTGTCCGGATGTCCCGGAAGTATTTCACCATCGCACACCAACCCATTCCGGGCTTAAATGATCCGACGCTTTTGGGAATAACTTGGGGCTTTCTGGGTTCGTGGTGGGGCGGATTGTTTGCGGGCGTGGCGGTCGCTTTGACGGCTACGCTCGGAAAGAATCCACCGCTCAAAGTTCGGCAACTCGTTCTGCCTGTTGGCATGATGCTTTTTGGGATGGTGGTCGGAACTTTGCTCTGCGGATTTGCGGGATACTACAACGGGCTGATTTGCGAAATCACGTTTCGCGGGGATTTCGGAAAGGCCATACCCATAGACGAACAACTCAGGTTCTTCACAGTGGCGTGTGCCCACATTGGAACGTATACGTCCTCCGTTGTAGCGACGATTGCGGTTTGTGTGTGGGCCGCGTGGTATCGGGGTCGAGGGCCGAGGGTTGAGGGTTGAGAGTTTGTTTTTTGGCCAAGGGCCAACCCTGAACTTAGCCTGGACATTCTGGCCAGGTAACAAGACTTTATCTGCCTCTCAACCCTCAGCCCTCGGCCCTCGACTCTCGACCCAATCAAATATCGAGCTTCTTCTTGTTCTCCTTCATTTCCTTCTCGCGTTTCTTCGTATATTCGATGACGTACGACATCAGTTTCTGGTCTTTGTGGAGTTTCAACAGTTTTTCGATGGACGCATTCTGGAAGCCCTTTTGCTTTTCCTTGATCGCCCGATACACCCGAAACAGCGTCAACAACCCCGCGTAGGTTTCGTCCCGTTTGACCCCGGAGTCGAGTTGAGCACGCGTGTTTCCGGCGAGGTATCCGGCAAACAACAAGATGTTCGGCTTCTCTTTCCCGCCCGTCCACTTCATTTCTTCCGTGCCAAGCACGACGATGGCTTTCGGAGTTTTCATCGTGTAGATGATGATGACTTTGGCTAGTTCTTTGGATTTCTTGCCCGTTGGATCTTCCAGGAAGACCATCGTGAGGCGTCGGAACTGAGCATCGGTCAAGTTGCCGGGTTCCTCGGGTTCCTGCGCCTGTGAAGTCGCGACGCCGAAACCAAATAACAGTACCGCCGTGAGGAGAAGATTCTTTTTCATGTCGAGTAAGCTCCTGAAAGTGAGTCACGCGCCGAGATTTTCGAACAGGTGGGCCAACGAGACGGTGAGCTTTCGGAAATCTCCGGCATGCAAACTTTCGTTGGGAGCGTGAGCATTGGTGACCGGGTCTTCGATTCCCAACAGCAGGGCGGGCGCGTTGTCGAACAACTCGGCGAGAGGACCAACGAAACCGATCGTCCCCCCGCACCCGATGGCGACCGGATCACGATCAAAACCCTGCATGAGGGCAGACATTGCGGCCTCGAACGCCGGACCAATCGG
>CAYYUU010000027.1:0-17282 GCA_964474955.1 uncultured Alcaligenaceae bacterium
AAAGGTTGGATGATGCACTTCTCGCTCACAGACAAAGCGAACGCGGTCCTGACCTTGAACGTTCGGTTGAAGGAAAAAGACAAGATCGAAGCCTTTCTCGATCTCTGGGACAGTAAGTCGGGCAAGCACCTCGCGTCGCGTGAGGTCAAGTCAAAAAATGTCGAGGAAGAGTTTGGTCCTTACTGCGTCATCGCTGCTCAAGGAGGAGTCGCCGCGTTCCAAGTGGGAGAAAGCGCCATGACCCTTTGGCGAACGAAGGCATTGCTCAAAAAGCTGACCCCTCGCTCACCCAAGAAATAGAATCCAAAACAGCGGGCCAATAAGCCGAAAGGGTTACATCGAAATCTGGTTTACCATAAGAAACTTGTTCGACCCCATACTATTGGAAGCTTGAACAGGTTTCTTTTCAAAAGGAACAGTCCCGTGTACTTTCTTGCTATTGCCGTTGAGCCGACCGAAGAACATCCGGACCACGCCACCCTCGGCGAGTGTCTTGTGTCGTGTTGGATCGAACGCGAAGCCATCGAGGATGCCATTGCCGTGGCCAAGGCGATGATCTTGGAAAAACCCTGGCGGATCATCCGGATCGAGTTAGTGCAGTATGTCACCGAAGCTGATTACGATGAAGACGATGACCACACACAGTATTTCGAACAGGCACTGATCGACAAAGAAGTGCTCGTCTTCAATACCTCTCCGCGATATCCCGTGTATCACATGGAGTTCACTCTCAAGTCAGATCCCAAAGGTGATGGCCCCGGCGAGGCACGCGCCTGGATTGTTAATTACATGGTCGATGAAGAATACGATCATTATGCCCCCGACTTCTGGTCTGGAGAGCGAGCCGCACGGGCCGTGTCCACGATGAAAGAGGCGATCCGGGAACACGGTTACGAAGTCGATGAGGTCACTCATCAAGGTCCATATTCTCGCGATGAGTCGTCGGAGGATTGTCAGTATTACGATGATGCCGAAGATCAGGGGATGTGTCTGGTGTTCATTCACGATTCGCCAGAGTAATTCGACCTCACACAAACCGTTGTCCCTTCCTCAATCCAACTCCAGTCATCAAAGCAAGGACTCACGATGAGTGTGGAAGCCTACCCAGTCGACGACGAGGGTTACGCCGTTCCTTCGACTGACCCGGTGGCCGACATGGAACGATATAACGTCATCGTCGGCGAGGTCCTGAACTCCGAAGAGTTGGAACAGTCCCGCGAATCCTTGTGGAAGGCGATGGGTCCCAAAGTCACTTCCGACCCATCGACCTGGGAGACGACCAACTGGCCGAACCCCGAAAGTCCCCACCTCACCTTGACACCTGCGACGTGTGAGCGAGCTTTCCGAAATCGCGTACATTCCAAGTTAGTCAACCTCTACAGCGAACTATTCGGCACGCGAGAGCTGTGGGCCACGGTCGATGTCTGGGGAGTGAAGCGGGCCACGTTCTTACCGACCGGCGAGGAACGCGCGGGCTGGCGACCGCGTCCTTTGCGGTTACACTGGGACGTCAACGTCCGGCAATATGCCAGGGACCGCGTGTGGGGACAAAAACGCTATCAATCGTTGCTCGCGCTCAACGATAACTCGCAGACGGTCGGATCGTTCCGGTATGTCCCTGGTGGTGCGAACCAGCTGGGAGAGTGGTTGCGCGAGTATGGAGATCCCGAAGGCGGCAAGTATGTCCCTCACAACAATCCCTTGCAATTTCGGGTCCAACGACTCCCACTTAGGGCTGGACATGTCGTCATTTGGGAAATGGGTGTAGCCCACTCGAACTTTCCCAATTATGACTTCCAACCTCGATTAACGCAGTATGTTCGGATGCTCCCGAGAGAGACCTGGGCGTTGGAACGAGATGACCACGCAGCACCACACTTCTGGAAAAACAATCGCGATTTGAGACGGTCTCTTGGGGCTCTGGAGTGGACGACCGAAGAACGGAGTATTCTGGCCCTGGACATGGTTCTTTGAATATTCGTGACGAGGACCAAATATTCATCTGGGACTGACGAAGAACTCAATATATCCAATGTAGTTTTGTAGTCTGTAAGTGCAGCGCGAGCGAAGCGTTCATATGCGACAACTTGCGCGGCTCAAAACCGAAACCAAATGCAACACTTGCCCACTCAACAAAACCTATCGTTACGCGAGTCGTGAACTTGGTTCCTCACCAAAGGCCGACTATTGTGGATGACCTCAACCAACTCCTCGAAAACTATCACAACGACGGGTACTACTGGAACGGCACGGCCTTCGTACCATTCTGGGATGATGAACTTCGCATATGGCTGCGCACGTACGACCCAGAACCGACGCCAAGACAGGTTTGGATCGTACGCGAGATCCTGGCCTTTCCGCATGATTTACGCAAACCGTTCGAAGAGGCGATCGTCAAGTATTATCAGGCGCATGTCTACGGCGCGATCGATTTCGGGACTGTGGATGGACAAGATTTAGCCGAGATATATGCACCCAAGCTCGATCATCCTAGCGACATCTGGGATTTACTCTCGGAAGATGAGATATGGATCAGTGACTACACGAGGAAGGAATCCTCAGTCGAGTTCAAACTGACCTTCGCATGTACCTGGGACGAAGAGCATGGATTGGGCGTGAAGTCCCAGGATTGGCAAATCGTGAGCTTCGGGAGTGCGGTTAGTTGAGTGTGAGAACGTTTTTTTCCAAAGAGGCATGATGATGATGTTTCGAATCTCCATCGTGTGTATGTTCATTGCGGCGACCTTCAGCTGGGCCGATCAGAGCGAGGCCGAGAAGACGTTGAAGGAGTTGAAGATCACTGTCCGCAAGGACATAAAGTTGCCGGGAATGCCGATCACAAAAGTATACGCCGCCAACTTGAAAGAGAAGGACGTAAGGAAGGCCATGGACGCCATCCTCTCCATCAAGACGTTGCAATATCTGTCGTTGACCAACTCCGACATCGGGGACGAGGGAGCCAAGGGGATCGGGACGCTCAAGGAACTGCGAACGTTGCGGACTTACGGCAACAAACTGACGGACAAGTGGGCGAAAGAACTTGCGGGGCTGAAGAAACTGGAATACCTCGACCTTGGTTTCAATCACTTCACGGACAAGGCCCTGGAAAACATCACCGGTCTCAAGAATTTGAAGACACTTCGTCTGACGAACTCACAATTCACCATCGACGGGATGAAAAAAGTGATCCAGTTGAAGGGCCTGCAAGAGCTGGATTTGGCGATCAGTCGAGTGCGTGGATCCGAACTGAAAGTTCTAGCCCCACTGACGGAACTGCAGGACCTGAGGCTCTACGGACAGGGAGTGACGGACGAGGCGATGAAGGCCATCGGCGGAATGAAAAAACTGCAGGAACTGGACCTCGGCGCTGGTAAACTGACCGACGAAGGGCTCAAGCATGTCGCTGACCTGACGGACTTGCGGTATCTTTACCTGGCGAGGACGCCGATCACCGACAAGGGACTCAAGCACATCGCTGGGTTGACGAACTTGCGACGGCTTCAATTGGTGGGTACACCCATTACGAATGAGGGACTGAAGTCTCTCAAAGGGCTCAAGAATCTGTTCGACCTGGACCTCCGGAAGACGAAAATCACGGCTGCCGGGCTGAAAGAACTGCACGGGCTGAAGCGACTCCGCGTGTTATCCGTCAACAAGGACTTGGCCGCGAGCGAAGAGGCGAAGGCTCTGAAGAAGGCACTGTCACGGCTGCGAATATCGTCTTGAGCCGCAACGGAGATGCTTCGCTGGAGAACCCAATTCAGTCAGATGGCAATGCTGCGGTTCTACGCGTTATGTATGTCTCGCTCAATGGTAATCCGGCAAAGGGGCAGCGGGTGTTTCAAGCGGTGCTGAAAAAAGACGCCAAACATAAGAGGCCCAAGAAACTCATTGTTGTGTTGGGAGAGTAAGGGGAAGAAGACAAACGAAACCAAAAACAAAGAGGCAGCTCGCTGCCGCTTTGGTATTTGTTCCTTGTTTTGTTTTGCCTGGTCTTGTTTGCTGGTGCCAAACTCGCGCACTCCTAAACAAAAACCGGACGGGCGTTTCTTTCCCGTTCCCATGATGTTAGGTCGCGCTGCCAAGGGAGCTAATCTTGTTCGGCGACAGGAAGGTGATGTCAGGATGATGCCTGTTCCCTCGCATTTGGTTGGGATTGTCATCCCCAAGGACTTGAAGATCGACGAAGGACAACTTGATGCCTGGATCCGTTGCCCTTGTGGTGAAGATCAATTTGCCTTCTGTTATCCGGGGGCTACGCGCGAATACGAAGGAAAGCGCTATCCATGCACGGCAGATGTTGGCGGGTTTTTCTTCTTTCTTATTTGTTGCCGGTGCGTAAGTTGCGAACAAGAACGCCTGCTTCTGGATAAGGACTTTCATGGGTGGAATGGATGGGTTTGTCATGATGCGCAGCAGGCCGCTCGGCCACGCCCTTCTCTCATCGTGTGGCGGTGCGAGTTCTGCGGAGGTGAAGTACATCGAGGCAGCGTCCAGGTTTACTCGGAGGGAAAAGCCGATTTCGCCCAATACGCTGCGAACATCGGGTTTCCATTGGAACGCTGGCCAGACGGATTCGGCGGGTTCAACGTGTGCATTGAATGTGTTGGGTGTGGCACGGTTTCTGAGCCGTGGGTAGTCTGCGAGACGATGTAGACCAACCGAATAAGACGCTGCCGTCGCGGCTTGGGCGGCGGTCCAATTGTGTCAGGTGGTTACCCGCGGCGGCGACTGCTTCATTGTGAGATGGCGGAGGAAAGAAGGCGGGCGACGCCCACCCGACAGAGCTGTGTCACCTTCAGGGAGGTCGATCGTGCCGAAAAAAACTCAGCCCGAGACTGAATACAATCGCTTGGTTCGAGCAATTATAGCTTGTCCGGCGGATGATTCGCTTCGGCTAATTTTTGCGGACTGGCTCGATGAAAACGGCGATGAAGAGCGGGCGAAGTTTATTCGGCTGCAGATTGATCTCACTCGACTTGCCCGTTACACCGATGCCTGGGAAGAACTCTTTCAACAACAATTAGAATTGCGTTGGAAGCACGCAGATCGCTGGACGAGCGGGTTGCCCAAGGCCCGGGGAGCGCAGTGGCAATCGTGGGCGTTTGGGTTACAAACGGGGGAGCCTTGGGACAGTTGGTCCCGTGGTTTCCCCGCAGAAGTAGAGTTCAACTCGGCTGCGGCGTTCGAGAAATACGCTGCCCAATGTTTTGAGGCCAGTCCTGTGGAGTACCTGAGTCTCGGTGGGAAGGTGACTATTAACACACTTCCGCGCATTCTCAATTCACCCCTGCTGAAGCAAGTGACTGCTCTTGTGATCTGGCACTCTTACCTGGGGGACGAAGGGGCGAAGATGGTTGCTGAATGCCCTCACCTGACCAACGTGCGGTTTCTCCGATTTGGCTCATCGGGCATCTCTACGGAGGGTGCTCTGACCTTGCTGAATTCTCCTCATCTGGCAAATGTCCGCACCTTCCTCCTCCATGGGAATTATCCAATGGAGGAAGAAGGGGCAGTCGCCTTCGCCAAAGAACCCGCCCTGGCAAGAATTGAACATCTTACTCTCTGTAGTGGCGGGAATCGGGCTGTGGCCGCACTGGCGGATTCCCCTCATGTGCCGAATCTCCAAACTCTTCAAATAGGAGGACATCAGAAAGTTACCGACAAGGGAGTCAAAGCATTGGCGAACTCTTCCAACCTCAAGTCGCTCCGTTCGCTTCACTTGTTCCAGAACAACGTTTCCAACAGAGGGGCCAAAGCACTCGCGGAAAATACAGGGCTACCGAACCTTGTTGACCTCAATCTCGGACGCAACAAAATCGGCACCCCCGGTGCTCTGGCTCTGGCAAAGAGTTCCGCCCTGGACGGATTAAGACATTTATGGTTTGCCTGGGTAGATCAGGAACAACTCGGCACAGACGGAGTCAAGGCACTCACAGACCGGTTCGGGAGCCGCTTTGAAATGCCGTTTGTATAATCAGTGGATATGATGTTGAGGCGTGATGAGGATCAGGGTTCCGCCAAGTTAGGAACTTCCGTGTTCAAATTGAACGTAGATTAGATGTTCGGTTTATTGTTTGAGATCGTAGGGCAGATTTGTAATCTGTCTCTTCTTGCTGGAACAGGTTGAAAACCGTCCTCGGAACCAACACCCCAATTCGGCCAACAATCAATTTGGTGTTCTCCGTTTGCCGTTGTCTTTGTTTTGTTTTGGGGTGCGGCGGCCCAAGTGTTGGCGAGATTGGTATAGTTGAGTGGTGAATTCCTGTGGACCTGATTCCGGATTGAGTACGGAAGATGCAAGTCGAAAACGAACTCAAACCATTTTGGATAACTTCATCATTCCCTTGCCCTTTGCTCGGTTTTGGAGTCACGGCCTGGAATCTTGCAGATGCGCTGAACATCATTACGGCAGTTGGGTACGGGCAGTATCTTCCGGATCAACTTTCAACGCTGCAGGTGACAGAAGACGTGAAGACTTCAGGATTGGAAAGATTGCATATCGTCCCGAACATGGGACCAATTGTGGTTCGGGGGATGTGGTATCCATTCGTGGTTCTCGGTGTCCCCCGTTGGACAGAGGAACGTATCCGAAACCAATGATTTTGGGGCTGCTTTAGTGTTGGGAAAGGAAGTGATCCGAACGTGACCATCTCGGAACTCAAAGACGAAATCATAGACTTCGCGCGGACAAAGTTGGACGTGGTGATCGTAATGGCGACGGCCGCCATCTGTCTTGTCACCTTACATTATTACGTCATTGGAAGTCCGTTTTTCGAAAAATCCTTCTCTGGGGATTTCGAGTGGTTCCTCAGTCAGATAGGACTTCTCAAACAATTGAATCTCTCCGACAGATTGTTGGATTTGGTTGGTTGGAGTTTCGGTTGTTTCTTTGTATATGTTGTGATCCCCATGACTGTGTTGACGCTATGCGGCAAGAACGTTACCGAGTATGGCTGGAACGCTCGTGGGCTCCTCAAACACCTTCCAATTTACCTTGCCATGTATGTCGTCGTGGGCATCGCTCTCGTATGTGTGTCCTTTCGAAAAGACTTCCAGACCTATTATCCGTTCTACAAGGATCCCATCAGTTGGAAGGAACTCCTTATATGGGAGTTCTTCTACGCATTGCAATTTATATCTTTGGAGTTTTTCTTTCGGGGCTTTATGGTTCACGGGTTGAAGGAGAAACTCGGCGGAATGAGTGCCGTTTGCGTTATGATGTTTCCCTACCTCATGATCCACTTTGGAAAACCGTGGTTGGAATCATTGGGGGCATTCATCGCGGGTGCGATCTTGGGGACCGTGTCGTTGCGAACCGGAAGTATCGGAGGAGGAGCGGTCGTCCACATCATGGTCGCGTGGAGTATGGACGCGACAGCTTTGTGGCAGCAGGGATGGTTTTCGAAGGAAGTCCCGTTGTGGTGAGAGCGTCGCCTTTGAAAAAGTTGCTTTTCGCTCCGCGAAAAGGTTTCTTGGCTTTGGTGATTTTTCGCACGTATGCAAAGCCTGCAAAGAAAAGTGCCTGCACGCGAGAAAAACAACTCTCCGCCCCAGAACAAACCCACCGTCAACAAATGTTCCTTCGCTTGTGTATAATTTACAAATCTCGCCCCGTCGCATAACCCCATTCGGTCCACTTCGACAGGAAATAGAAAGGGCGTCGGCATGCCGGAAAAAATTGTGATTCTCGCAGATCCAGGGATCGATACGGCGTTTGCCATCGCTCTCGCTTTGCACGATCCGAGACTGGAAGTCCTCGGACTCGGTGCCACTGCGGGGAACATCTCTTCTGCCCAAGCCACGAAAAATGTCCACATTCTGATCGAACAGATGGACCCGCCGCGTTGGCCAAAATTGGGATCGGCCTTGCCAATCGAGTACGACATCGACGGAACGGAGAATCATGGCCCGGACGGTTTGGGCGGCGTTAACTTCCAATGTTCCCAATTGCACAACATCCACCCGAGCGACAAGATGCTGCTGGATTTTGTGGATTTTTACCCCGAGGAAATCGTCATTGTGTGCATGGGGCCATTGACGACACTTGCGACGGCGCTCGATCGCGAGCCTTCCTTGCCGAGTCAGGTCAAACGGATCGTCTGCCTTGGCGGTACTTTGACCGAACCAGGCAACGCCGGCCCCGTCAGCGAGTTTCATTTTGCGTGCGACCCTAAAGCCGCCCGCACCGTCTTGCAGGCTGGCTTTTCGTTGACTCTCATTCCCCTCGACGAGATGCGAAAACTCCTCTTCTCGCCGAGCGATTTACTCCAACTCCCAGCTCCCGACTCGAGCACTTGCCGCTTTCTCAAGAAGATCGTGCCCTACGGAATTCGGGGAGCGTCGAACGTCTATGGCGTCGAAGGATTTCACTTGAAAGACGTCCTCGGAATTGTGGCGGTGTCCCACATCGACATGATCAAGACCGAACCGATGATCGTGGACGTCGAGACCCAAGGCGAGTTGACCCGTGGCATGCTCGTGGTCGACCATCGCCGCGGACAGAACGTACCGCCGAACGTCGAGATGGCGGTCGATGTCGACGTCGACGCGATTCGGAAATACATTCACGAGACGTTGGCGAGAACGACTTGATGCATCGAAGGCGACGGGGACGAAAGGAAAAAGACCGTGGACCTCGGCATGTTGCTCGATCGTATCCTTGAGCATTACACGCTTTCCTTCTCGGGGATTCATGGCATCTGGCACTGGGGACGGGTCATGGAAAATGGCCTGCGCTTGGCCCAACGGAACGGGGCCAACCAAGACGTGATACGCCTCTTTGCACTCTTTCATGATTCGCAGCGACTGCGTGATGGTTACGATCCCGAACACGGAGAACGCGGGGCGGCTCTGGCGAGTCGGTTTCGCGACCAAGGTCTTTTTGAATTAGATGACGAAAATTTCGAGTTGCTTCACTATGCGTGCTGCTGGCACGAGAAGGGTTTGACCGACGGCGACTTAACGGTGCGTGTGTGTTGGGATGCCGACCGCCTCGACTTGGCCCGCATCGGCATCGTTCCAGATCCCAACAGGTTGTGCACCGACGAAGGCCGCGAGGAAGAAATCCGTCAGTGGGCTAGCCAACGGGCCTTGGCCGGCACGATCCCGCAGTGGATCGAAGACTGGTTAGACGCGAGGTGGAAAAAGGTCTTGTGAGCCCGACGGCAGCTCAGGAAGTTCGTTTGGCCAACACTGCATCATAGCCATTTTGGAGTGACGCGAGTTCTTCTTTCTCGCCGATTTCTTGGTGAGTTCGCTTGAGGGCTTCTTCCTTGACGAACTTGGCAAGATCGCGATTGTTCCCCTTCTTGGGTTTCTTCTCTTTCACTTCCCCTTTGACTGTTTCTTTGTGTTTGCGAAACAGTTCGTTGACCTTGGGCTCCCGTTTCTTGAGATCATCCATCGCACGAAGTTGAAATGGTTCCATCGTCCAAACTCCCGATTGAGTCGATCCAGATTACCACATTTCCAAAACGCTATTGTAGCGGACCGATGCAGGAAATCGAGCGTGTCTTTTGAGCCGTTTTTCTCTTTGTTCTGAGCCGCGCAGCGGCGGCAGATTGTAGCCACGCGGCGTAAGCCCGTGGAACAAGACCATCCCCGAGAGAAATGGAGTCTTGGATAAACGACAAAAGGGTCATGGCAACAACCATGACCCTTCGAAATTTGTTCGTCTTTTCGCGCCCAACGAACGCCGTTTACATTCGATCGAGGCAATCGATCCAACGAATCATCTCGACCAAAATTTGGGTGGGCAGGTATTGGCGTCCCAATCCTTCCACGCCTCGATACGTCACGGGCAAGCGATTTTCTTGGAGTTCTGAAACGCTCTTTTCGATGGCGGCGAACACGGGGTCACGGTCTCCGGCTACGACGAAGAACTGAACGCGGTTGGTTGTGACGTTCTCCTTAATGTTCTTGGCCACGGCACCGGAGACGGCAACACCGCGGACAAGATCTCGGGCGTTGAAGCCCAGATACACAGCCATCTGCCCGCCCTGACTGATTCCGTGGGTGACAATTCGTTTCTTGTCCACGGTGTACTTGTTCGTCACGTCGCGGATCACGTCCTCGATCTTGTCCGAGTCGGAGGAACGCCAGGCCCCATTCGTCACGTTTTTTGGAATGGCGATCAAGATGTTCTTGGCCGCGCAAGCCGGGTCCCACATTTCTGCAAATGCGTTGACGTTTTTGAGCTGGCCTTGTCCGGGCGGGTGAATCCAAACCAACAGGGCGTGCGAGACGTTCGGGTCATACCCTTCATGAACGTAGAGCCAGTATTCGCTATTCCCGTTGCCCGTCTTCTTCTTCAGCAAGCCCGTTTCGATTTTCTCTTCTTCCTTCTTCTCGCCCTTCTTCGGTTCGGGCTTTTTGGCTTTTCCGATCGGAACAAGAGCCTTCTTGAACGAGGCAATCGCTGGCAATTCTTCCGCGGGAGGTGGCGCATCGGGTCGGTCGGCGGCGGTGCCCGGAAATTCCCCGAGTTTGACGGTCACCTTTTCGGTTTTCCCGCCTTTTCGTGCGACGTTGATGGCGAACTCCGAACCAGGCCGGAGGGTATTCAAGTGCGCCATCAGTTCGTTGCGGCTGCGTTCCTTGCCGGCGAACGGCACCATCTTTTTGTCCTTGGCGTATCCAACGATCCGATCACCCGCTTTCAGCCCGGCTTTTGCGGCGGGAGATTCGGGATACACGTAGCGAATCTGGACGCCGAGCTTGGGGTCGTCTCGCATCGGCAAGATGCCCATGTAGGCATTGACGAACGCGGTCAACTTTCCGACGAGTTGGAGCTTGGCAATCGTCGTTTCCTTGCCACTTCGTTTGTACGACAAGGAGATGTAATCGCCCTCGTACTTCGGCCCGAGCAGGTGTAAAATCTGGGCAAACCGAATGACCTTTTCCCCGTCGATCTTGGTGATCATGTCCCCACTCTTCAGGCCAGCGCGAGCTGCCGCAGAATCCGGCGTGACGCGGGCGACGACGGGCCGCGTGCTGTAGTAATCGCGACTGCGGAGTTGGACCCCCAGAAGGCCCTTTTTCAAATCCCGGCCTTTCTTCAACCGCGGCAGGATGGCCAGCACGTCTTCCATTGGAACGGCGAAACCAATGCCGGAGTCATACCACTCTGTGCCGGCGGTGGCTCCATCGCCCCGCGGCGAAGCCGGAACGATGATCCCCTGAACGCGGCCCTTGATGTCGATCAACGCCCCGCCATAGTTGGCCGGCGAGGTGTTCGCGTCCGTCTGGAGACATTTGCCCCAGACACGATTTTTCGCGCTGATGATGCCGATGTGGACCGACGGCAAGTTGTTCTCTTCGAAGTCGAGGGTACGACCAAGGGCCAACGCCCACTGGCCGATTTTGATGTCTTTTTTCGGCGCGACCTCGGGAACGGGCAAGTCCTTGGCGTCGATTTTTTAGAGCGTCAACATGCGTGATGTGTCCGTGGCGACTCGCTTGGCGACGTATTTTTTCTTGCGGCCCGGCACCTCGATCAAAATCGTGGCGGGCTTGTTGATGAAGTTGAACGCGCTGGAAATGATGTAGCCGTCCTTCGACACGACCACGCCCGTTGTTGGTCCGAGAGCCTTTCGGAATTTAGCTCCCTTTTTCCCAACCACGACGATGTTCGTTCCGCCCTGCGTGACGATTTGAACGACGCTGGGGGCAACCTTCTTGATCGCCGCCTTGGTTACTTTTTGATATTCCTCGTTACCTTGGGCCTGCACCGGGTTGGCGAAGAGCGCCGAACCGATCAAGCCAAGAACTGCGAGCGACATCGAACGCCACAACATATTGTATGATCCTCACGAATGAATGCTGGATGAATGTGCTTCTCGTTGGCGGGCAAGTCCCGCCTTGGTTTGCCGCGTTGCTCGGGACCGTAGGACAGGTTAAAAACCTGTCCCAGAAGAACACGGACAGGTCAAAAACCTATCCTTCGATCCCAAACATCCCTTCCCGTCTACCGGGGGCAAAACTTATTCCACCTTCGGAAGTTTCTTCAGCTTGACCGTCGCACGAACGAGTTGATTCCCCCGCTGGACGTCGAGCGTGACTTCTTCTCCGGGGGCGAACGTGTCGAGTAGCTTCCAGTATTCTCGAATCGTTCGGACGAGTTCGCCGTCGACGTACACGATCATGTCGTCGGGTCGCAATCCTGCTTTGGCGGCAGGCGATTTATCCTCCACGCGGTCAATGTAAGGGGGCGTAATGTCAACCACGTTGGGCACGAGGGTGATTCCTGTGTACCCGCCGCCTCGCTTCTTTCGCTGAACTCGACTGCCCATTTTGTATTTCTTGGCGATGGCCAACTCGACGAACTCGGCCATGCTGACCTTGACCTCTTTGGCCTCTTTCTCACCCGGCAGTTTCCGGAAGACCTTGGCAATGGCGTGGACCGGCACGGCGTAGTTGATCCAGGTGTCGGTCAGCCGGTTCTTGAATTCGCGACCAACGATCCCTACCAAGTTCCCCTTGTAATCGGTGAGGACGCCGCCGGCGGACCCGGGATTGCAAATGACCTGGTCGAGGAAGTACGCCTTGCCCATGAACGGAGCGTCAAACACCCCACGACGACCCCGCAAGCTCGTGTAGGCGCTCACCGTCCCGTGTTGAACCGTCATCGGTTCGTCGCCCGTCGCGATCTCGAATTGATTGCTGAACGCGAGGACCCAATCTCCAACCTCCAACGGCTTTCGCTTGACCGCGGTGGCGAACTCGAAGTACGGGAGTCCTTCGACCTCTTCCGTAATTTTGATTAGCGCGACGTCGAGTTCAGGTTCTCTCGCTTCGACGCGACCCTGCAGCCTTCGCCCATCGGGCAGGTGGATGCGAAGGTCATTGGTGTTGAGGATGTGATTGTTGACGGTCAAGATGTGGCCCTTGGGAGAAACCAAGATGCCAGTCCCATAAGCCGGGAGACCTTTATATCCGCCCGAGCCAAAGAGTTTGACCATCTTGCGATTTACTATTTTCGCCGCGGCAGTTCCTCTTTCCTGGGCCAAACCGGCTTCGTTCGTCAACCCGCCCACGAAGATGGCCAAACTTGCAGCCATCCACCAAAGACGGGATTTTCCGGTGTTCGTTGGTCTGGTGTTCATCGTATTTTTGGAGATCCTATGTGGTGTTGTGGTCGCTCGTTTGTGGGGGTGTTGTTTCTCGCTCAAAGAACACTTCAGGATGGCCGCGGAAATAAGTTCCCGAGATCTTGGTTTGTTGTTTTAGACCGTAGGACAGGTTAAAAACCTGTCCTACGGTCTGAAGAGGGAACTAATTTTCGCAGCGATCCTTAGCTGGCTGCCTTCAGCCCATACTTCGTCACGTTGATGGTCCCGTAGAACCCGCCGCGATAACGAACTTGGATTCGGTAAGGCAAGAGCCCGCCGCCAGGTCCCGGACGGTAGTCTGAGAAATACACTTCCGATGGGGGCACGTCCCGGGCAGCGTCGGGATACATTTCCATCGCGAGAAGTTTACCTTTGTCTTCTCCATCGATCCCGAAGTACCATTTGACGATGTAGCGGTCGTGTCGCATCTTGATCGTTTCCGCAAGGACCTGTCGATCCTTCCAGTCTGTGGGCGCCTTCGCATTGGCCTTCGGTGGATAAATTGGCTCGTATCCCATGTGCAACGGCGTGCCCTTGAACCCTTCGACGCCTCGCGTCAGGAATCGGCGATACAAGAACATCGCAGCCAGGAGGCCGCCGCTTCCGTCCGGCTTGCGGTAGTCCAGGACCGGGAGTTCTGCTTCGGGCTTGAGCGAATACGGGAACGCTCCGATTTTCAGTTTCACCAAAGCGTCATTGTTTCGATCCTCGGTGATTTCCAATTTGAAGGGGCTTTTGGCCTTCAAACGACCCAGGCTGACTTGAGCGTCGATGTTCCAGGGGCCGTTGAACTTGTCAAACTTGCCGTGCTTCTCGAAGCTCGCGAGAACAAGATCCTTCTGGAACTTGTTGAAGAATTTGTTCTTCACGTACGATGGTCCGCCCGTGGTCACGTAGTATTTCTTCGCGGGCGAGGTACGAGTGGGGCCGGGTCGCGGACGCGGACGTGGACCGGGCTTCGGCTTTGGTTGCCCACTGATCACCCGCTGTTGGGCCCCAGCCAGGCGAATCAATTCCTGCTTGCGTTCGCCGTTGTGCCGGAACCCAACGGGAACTTTCCAGCCCCGCGGGACGATCTTGAGGACGTTGTTGAATTGGTTCGTGCTCGTGATGACGCGGCCGTTGAACGAGAGCAGTTCGTCGTCGAGCGAGAGTCCCTTTTCGGCGGCGTCGCTATCGGGGAGGATCGAATCGACGACGATGCGGGCCGTTCCATCACTCGACGTGACCGTCCGCACTGCCGCGCCAAGCGTCGCGTGGTCGGCGTCCATCCCGGCCTTAAGGTGGCCCATAAAATTCTTGATCTGGTTGATCGAGATCGCGTACCCCACGCCCGAGTTGATTCGTCGTCGTTTGTCGAACGACCCACGACCGTTGATCCCGATCAACTCGCCTTTCATGTTGAACAGCGGACCGCCGGAGTTGCCCGGGTTGATCGAAGTGTCGATCTGGATGCAGTCGGTGTATTCCAGGAAAATCCCCGAAGGCGGTTGGTAACGATGGACGCCGCTGATCATCCCGAACGTCACGGTCGGGGTGAAATCTGTCGCCAGCAAGAACGGGTTGCCCATGGCGAGCGACCAATCGCCCTCGCGGACCTTGTCGCTGTCGCCGAGTTTCGAGTATGGGAACATGAATTTCTTCTTCGGATCTTGCGGCACTTCCTTGAACTTCTTGGTCTTGGCATCCTGGACGTAGAGGTTGCCGTTGGGCATGATCATGTTCCCGCTGGGGTTCAGCAGTTTGATCAACGCCACGTCGCCAATCTTGTCCCATCCGACCAACACGGCATCATACAAAACGCCGTCGGGCAGCCCGCACTGCATCACCCCGGGCGAGGAACTGACGACGTGCCAGTTCGTCAAGGCGTACCCATCGGGGCTGACCAAGACGCCCGACCCACCACCTTTGCCGCCACGCGAGAAAATGGCGACGACCGACGGTTTGACTTTGTTGATGACTTTGATCCGTTCGGCCTGGTTCTTTATCACCTTTTCGAGGTCGTCGGCGTGGCCCAAAGCCGGAATCGTAAGGGCAATCAGAAGTGCTCCAAGCCAGCATCGCCTGGTCGCAACTTTGAGGTTGTGCATGGTGGTTCCTTTGGATAGCAAACAACAGCAATCGATGGTTGACAATTTCGAGGTTGGCTCGGGACGACGGCCGTCGGATAAACTAGTGTTGTGTTTTGGTGTGTTGGAAGTTGCTCCTCGCGGAGCGAAAAAGCAACTTTCTCAAATGCGAACTTGTTTATCCGCCAGTTTGCGTCCCGGTCGGTTCTGCCGCAAGTCGCATTATTTGGTGACCCGAGCGTCTGCCAGCGTTGCGTGGTCGTGCAAGTCGAACAAATTCTTCGAGCTAACAATAATACGAAGGCGAGCGACGTTTTTAACATCCAACGCGAAGGGCAGCGCCTTTTTTGGATTCACTTCTTTTTGGAAAACTTGGACGTTGTCGGCCATGATCGTGACCGTTGCCTTGCTGGGTATTGAACCAGAACGGGTATCCACGCCCAACGTCGCGATGAAATTTTTGAACTTGCCGCCCAGGACATACTCCAGTTCCGTGTGGGCGTGCATCGAGATGCCCTTGGCGTACTGTTTGTCGAGGACGATAGGTTGGCCCTCAAGGTTGGTATCTTTTTGGTATCGAATCAAAAGGCCGATGTTGGACCTTTCGATGACGTCGGCGGGTTTCAGGTCCGAAAGGTAGACGAGCTTTCCGCTGTTGTAATCCAGACGCGCCAGGTCATTCACGCCGAGCGTCGCCTTCACGCCGCTGGTCGTTTCGAAGGTGCATTTTTGGTCGGCGAGTTCGAGTTTCTTGACCGCATAGGTGTTCCCGACTTTGTCATACGCCATACAAATGGGGGGATTGAGGATGGCGTCTTTGCGGTAGAAAATGAGTCCCTTGGGTTTGGTCAATTTGACCTTGATCACCTGACCCTGGATTTGAAAATCAATTTTCTGGTTTTCCGCATCGACGGCACCGAGGACCCCTTCCAAAGGATTCAGGACGTCCGACCGATACACCAACACACGATCCGTTTTGACTTTATTTTCGTAGATTTTCTCGAACTGCGATCGGAGCTTCTTCTTGTTGGCATCCCGAAGCACGACGACGATGCTTTTCAAGGGGACCGACAATTGTGTCCCCGAGAGCAACGTTGCGTTGACGGCCTCGGTCTTGAACTGAATGGCCGCACAGGCCAACTCGGTCCCGTCGGTCAAGCGTAGCAACACGTATTCTTTGGAGACACCCAACGGACGCACCGGCGCGAACTGGATGCCCAGGACTCGTTTGATCGAGGTCTTCTCGACCTTCCCATCCGGCCCCTTATAGGTGAGTTCGTCGTTCTTGATCGAAACGACCTCTCCCCCGATGGTCTTGTTTCCAAGAAGGCGGATTTGTTCTGCGGACCCAATGGAGGTGACCACAAACAACACCAGAAGTGCACGAACGAACGACATACCAATCCTCGCTGGGCAGTACGACTGCGACGACTGTGTTGGCCCAACACAGCCAGATAGGAGAAAACAAAAGGCTGTAGTCACCAAGAGGAGGGAACCACAGCCCGAGAGATCCGTCAGGCAAAAGTGCCCGAAACATCAAATTGTGGACGCGTCAGGACCCCCGACGCGTCGAGTCGCTTGGCCTAATATCGTCGTGCGGAACGACGAGCCAAATTACGGAAGTAGTTTTCGATGGCTTCGCGGTGTGCTTGGCCGAGACCTTGCGTCAACTCTTGCAGGGCGCGGGCTCGCTCTCGTTCGGGCAGGTTGCCCCACTTTTCGGCGAGCTTTTTATTCTTTTTCTGATCCACGTTCCCTTCACCAGAACCGCCGCCCGGGTTGCTGTCCTGCATAGGCGAACCGGCTTCCCCGCCGCCGCTGCCAGAACCGGAACCACTGCCGTCGGGGCAACTACCAGCATTCGGGATGCCGCCCTTGCCGCCTTTACCGCCACCGCCACCTTTTTTCTGCTGCTGGTTGGCTTGGTTCTCGAGCTTCTTGATCAGCTCATCGAGGCGACGAATGATTTTCTTTTGGATTTTAAAAAAAAGAAGAAAAACTTTACGAAAATGAAAAATTTTTTTACGGGTCATTAAAAAATTTTTTGCTCAAAATTTTTGCGCAATTTTGATTTTTTTTAAACGAGAAAAAATTTTACCAA
>CAYYUU010000028.1:0-1613 GCA_964474955.1 uncultured Alcaligenaceae bacterium
ACGACGCAGACCGAGCGTCTTATCTCTTGCGAACAATCTACCACAACGAGCGCTATTCGCAACCGTTACCGAGGACTCTCATCATGGCCGAGTGGCTTGATATCCAAGACGGCAAACTCTTTTATGATGCTTCGTTCTACACTCCCGAAGAAGCCGACTCCCTTTTCAAGTGGCTCGACACTCAAATCTCTTGGCGACAAGAAACGTCTCGCGGATTTCCGGTGCCACGCCTCAACGCTTGGTTTGCCGAAGCCGGGTTGCGTTATGCCTACTCCGGCATTGCTCACGAGGGAAGCGGTTGGCTCGCAGAACTCGAAACGGTAAAGCAGCATGTCGAAGCCGCATCCGGAGCAACATTCAACAGTCTGCTTCTCAACATGTATCGAGATGGCAAGGATTCGATCGGCTTTCACACCGATGCCGAGCCCGAGTTGGGAACAAATCCCGTCGTCGCAACCCTCTCGCTTGGCTCGGAACGTGACTTCGTCTTGAAACACACCAAGACAAAAGAGAAACTCGTGGTGAGAATGCCACATGGGAGTTTGCTCATCTTGGGCGGGATTTCCCAACACCACTGGTTGCACGGAATCCCAAAAACTACCAAGGAAGTTGGAAAACGAATCAGTCTCACGTTCCGCCAAATTCGCCCAGAAGACGAACGTGGTTCCTGAGCCGTGGGAACAGTCTCCGGCAAAGCGGGCGGCGTTTCGTTTGGAGGAGAACCAATTTGCTAATCTTTTTCGGAACTCAGGTCTACTCAAAGAACAACGTGGTGGAAGGCTACACGGCGTGTATGCACTGCGGCATGATGTCGAAGACCATCAGTTACGACGGTCGCCCTTGGCACCATTTATATTTCATTCCGTTGATTCCTGTCGGAAAAATGTCTCGCATGTTGATGGAGTGCAAGCATTGTCGGATGTGCGTGAAGTTTGCACTCGAAGATCTTCCCGCCTTTCGCGACACGGTTATCGACGACGTCGAAGACGCTCTGTCCGCTCTCCTCGCCGGACAGGAGACATTCTTGCCACACGAGGGGAACGAAAAACTCCATTGTGGAATCTACTTGGCCAACTCTGTCGGGATGCTGTATTGCCTGCAACTCGACGAAGAAGTCGATCGAATCATCGGCTCGTTGGCCGACCGACGAGATCACTTCAACATGTCGCTCGTCGAAGGAGCCCAACTCGAATTCGATGGCGACCACGATGGAGCCGACCAAGTCTATTCCCGCATTCTGGAAAACAACTATTCGTCGATCTTGTGGCCCGTCCACCTCGGGCAATTCTATTCGCGTTGGAGCTACTGGGATGACGCCCTTGAGGTCTTCGAAGAAGCCGACAAGCGATGGCCCCACGATTCGGTCATCCTCGAGAACCTCGTGTTCCTCTACGACCAAACAAACCAGCCTCACGAATTCTGCGATGCCTACGAAGACCTGATGGAAGTTGCCCCCGGCATTGGGGCCAACAAGTGGTATTCCCAAAAGTATAAGAAAGCACTGAAGAAGGCGAAGCGATAGGCCGGGTGTAGTCGAGTTGCTTTTAAGAACGGCGAAAACAAAAAGACAACACAAAAAAACAAAAACCAAGGGTAAGCACCCCGGGGACGGC
>CAYYUU010000028.1:1623-17183 GCA_964474955.1 uncultured Alcaligenaceae bacterium
AACTTTTTTTTTTCGTCTTTCTTTTTGCTTGGTTTTTGTCTTGTTTTTTTCCGCCCTTAAAAATCAAACTCGACTACACATCCATCCAATCGCCTGGATTCAGCACGACGGGCTCGGCCTTCGTTTCGGCCTTCACGCGTTCGGCCCATGCGTTGGCGTCTTGTTGGATTGGCGGAAACGTATTGTAATGGATCGGTAGGACCTTCTTGGGCTCGATGAGTTTGATGGCCCGAATGCTATCGTCGGGTCCCATCGTGAAGTAATCGCCGATGGGCAGAATGGCCAAATCGATGCCTTCCTCGCCGATCAATTTCATATCCCCGAACAGCCCAGTATCGGCGGCGTTATAGATTTTCTGCCCACCAGGCAGATACAGTAATATCCCACACGGATTTCCGCCATTACTCCCGTCGGGCAGTTGTGACCCGTGCCAGGCTTGCGTCAACTTCACTCGTCCGAAATCGAGATTCACGCCACCGCCGTGTTGGAGACCGTGGAGGTTTGTGAGTCCGTGCTTGGTCTTGAACCATCCAGAGATTTCGTAGTTGGTGATGACCGTGGCCCCGGTTCGTTTGGCGATGTCGACGGTGTCGCCGACGTGGTCGCCGTGCCCGTGTGAAACGACGATGAAGTTGGCTTCGGCCTCCTCGGCCTTGATTGCCGCCGCGGGGTTGCTCGTGAAGAACGGGTCCATCAAAATCTTGTGGCTTCCGGTGTCGACCAACAACGCCGAATGTCCCAGCCAACGGAGTCGATTTGCCATCGTGCGAGTCTCCTCTTCCTGAACTTGGTGGTTGAATCTTGTGAACACAGAGATGTACCACATTCACGTTGATACGCTCAGCGATAAGTTCTGGCCGCGTTCTTCGTGGGCCTCGCTTGGAATAATTTCTGAAAGCAGCAAAATCTCACTTCGGGAACGCCGAATACCCCAGAGTAAGGGCTATTCACCTCGAATGGGACGGAACAACGACCGCGTCCCTGAATGCAGGTTCCGTCGTGCTTGGACTCTTGATCGGTGCCGCGATTCTCGGCATGGTCATCGCGGCGATGGAAGATGGCGAGTTCCCGGGTTGGTGGAAGATGATAGTCTGTGTTTTGGCCGCCGGGATCCCGGCAGCCACCATCAACGCCGCATTGCCACCGGCGGCGTTCATCGTTGGCCTGTTGGTTGGGGCGATTGGCGCCGGTTTTGCCATTTCTTTCTTCTGCGGAATGAGTCTGCAACGCGCAACGATCGCCGCAGGGATCTAATTGGGAATTCAAACCGCGATATCCTTCGTATTCTTCCTTATCGTCGGATGACTGGGTCGAAAACTGGCACGGCATCTTTTCGATCAACTGACAGTCAGAATTCTTTCGCAAGCTGCTTATCGCGGAACGAAAAGCAACTTGTCCAGACTTCTGAAAGGCTTCGCAACGTCTACCCTTCCGTTTCGTCTTCCGTTTCTTGGCCGTCTGATTCCTCGGCGACTTCCGCATCATTCGCTTCGTCTTCGGGCGAATCAGGAGCGGCCGCCGGGACCTCACTCGAAGTCTCTTGGTTGATCTCCGCTTCGAGTTCCTCGCCTTCTTCGGCCTTGCGTTCTTCTGGCGGAACGATGGCCAGCGAAGCAATTTTGTCGCCGTCGTTCAGGTTCATGACGCGGACGCCTTTTGTGTTTCGACCAACGACGCGAATTTGGTTGACGGGCGTGCGGTTGACCATGCCGCTGGTCGTGATGAACATGACATCATCGTCCTCTTGCACGGCGGCGATGCGGACGACCTTTCCATTTCGACCTTCCGTCCGGATGTCGCGGAGGCCTTTCCCGCCACGCCTTTGGAGACGATACCGCATGCTCGAGCGATCCGTCCCCTCTTCTTCCGCTTCGGCAGATTCGGGAACTTCCGGTTCCGCCACGTCGCTCTCCTCGTCCTCGGGCGCTAGGGCTTTGCCATTCGTCTCCACGGCAACCGAGGCGTTCGGCCCGAAGGGCGTTCGCTTGCCGTATCCATTTTCGCAGACCGTCAACAGGTACCCGTCTGGCTCGACGACCACCATCCCGACGACCTCATCATCGGAGGCAAGGTTGATTCCTTTATTCCCTCGCGTGTTCCGACCCATCGGACGGGCGTTCGCCTCGCTAAATCGGATGGCCATGCCGTTGGCCGTCCCGAGGATGACTTCATCGCCCGGCTGTGTCATCTTGACGTCGACCAGAGCGTCGCCCTCGTTGAGGCTGATGCCGATGATGCCGCCGCTCTTTGGTCGACTGTAACTTTCTAACGGCGTCTTCTTGACCAACCCCCGCCGAGTCGCCATCAGAAGGTGATACCCGGGCTCGAAGTTTCGCACAGGAATCAAGCTCGTGATTCGCTCGTCCTCCCGCAACGTCAGGACGTTCGCGATCGAACGACCTCCCGCGGTTCGGCTCGCCTCGGGAATGTGGAACACCCGAAGCCAATAGATTTGCCCCTGATTCGTGAAGCAAAGAAGATACGCATGAGTCGACGTCACGAACACGTGTTCCACGAAATCGTCGTCACGAGTCGAACCGCCACGCACTCCCTTTCCCCCGCGGCGTTGGCTGCGATACGTGTCGATCGGCAGCCGCTTGAGATAACCGTTATGGGTGAACGTGACGACGTTCGTTTCCTCCGGAATCAGATCCTCGTGCGACAACTGGTCGTACGGCGTCGGATCGATCTGCGTCCGACGCTCGTCGCCATACTTCTCGCGCATCTCCAACAGGTCCGCCCGGACGACTTCCAAAATGTTCTTCTCGCTACTGAGCAACTCTTCGTAGCTCGTGATCTTGCCACGCAGGTCGTTATACTCCTTGATGACCTCGTCGCGTTCCAGGGCCGCCAACTGCCCAAGTTGCATCCGCACGACCGCCTCGGCCTGCGCCTCGGTCATGAAGTAACTATCCTGCTGCCCGATTTCCGCCTGGAGCGAGGCGAAGTGCTCGGCCCCAAGAGCCGTCTGGAGCACCGTCGCCGCCACTTCATGATTTTGCAAACGTGTCTTCGCCTCCGTCCGGCTCGGCGACGAACGACAGATCTGAATGATCTCGTCGAGCGACGAAATTGCGATCAGCTGACCTTCGAGAACGTGGGCTCGTCGCTTCGCTTCATTGAGCATGTACTCCGTGCGCCGGCGGATCACGTGAATCCGATGACGCAGGAACTCCTCGAGCATCTGCTTGATCGTCAGCGTCCGAGGCGTACCATCCACCAACGCCAGCAGGATGATGCTCACCGTCACCTGCAGCGGCGAGAACTGATACAGCTGGTTCAACACGAGTTCCGGGTCCGCGTTGTTCTTCACGTCGATGACGATGTTGACCGGCTTGCCCTGACGGTCGCTACTGAGGTCCTGAATTTCGCGGATGCCCGTGATCCGTTCGTTCTTTACCAACTCCGCGATCTTCTCCATGATCCGATTGCGGTTTTCCTGATACGGTATCTCCGACACCACAATCTGGCTCTTGTTCTTGTTCGTCACGACTTCCGCCTTGGCTCGAAGAGTCGCGCGCCCGCGTCCCGTCGCGTAGCCCTGCCGTATGCCCTGATCCCCGCAGATGATTCCGCCCGTCGGGAAGTCCGGCCCCGGGATGATCTTGAACAACTCTTCCAGGCCCAAGTCCGGATCGTCGATGAGCGCGACGAGCCCGTCACAGACTTCCTTGAGGTTGTGTGGAGGAACCCCCGTCGCCATCCCGACCGCGATTCCGTCGGACCCGTTCACAAGCAAGTTCGGGAACTTGCTCGGTAGAACGACCGGTTCCCGATACTTGCCGTCGTAGTTCTCGCGGAAGTCCACCGTGTCTCGCGTCAGGTCTTCGAGCATCTCCGACGCGACCGGAGAGAGCCTCGCCTCCGTATAACGCATCGCTGCCGGAGGAAAACCCGCGATCGATCCGAAGTTACCCTGCGGATGCCCCAGACGATGTCGCATGTTCCAGCTCTGAGCCATCCGCACCAGCGTCGGATAGATCGTCGCCTCGCCATGCGGGTGATACCGCTTCATCGTCTCCCCGACAATACCCGCACACTTCGTCGTCGAGGAGTTCGGCCCCAGATTCAAGTCGTTCATGGCGACGAGGATACGTCGCTGCGATGGCTTGAGTCCGTCGCGAACGTCGGGCAGAGCGCGACTGATGATCACGCTCATCGCGTAGTTGAGATAACTCGTTCGGAGTTCGTCTTCGATACTGAGTGGTTCGTCGTTATCCCCGTCATCGATGGGGGCATCTGGGGTTTCTGGTGGAGGAATTTGTGGAGGTAATTCGTCTGACAAGGGTCGCTCCTCAGAAGTTACTTCGGCAAAATTGTTGATGCTCTTTGGGATCTTGGAAGAGAGGTTTGAGAATGTTTTTCACAAGGTTGAAGCGCGAGCGAAGGAATTTTGTTGTTCTCCTTCGCTCGCGCTTCAGCCTTGTGTCGGATCGGTTCGCACGGCTTCTTCCATCACTCCAAAATCGACATGAGCACTCTGCAAAAGAGGTGTCTATGCCCGAAACAACATAAAGCGTTATTATACCAGATGTTGGCTGGAACGGCATGTGAGTTGTCCGTAGATTTAACGCTCTTTACCGCCGTTTCGGCGAGAAATTGACGAGGCGAGTTGCTTCCTCTTTACGAGCCAAGGAGGGGAGTCCGGGACGCGGAGTTGCCCCTGACTTTTCGGCTTCCGTAGAATGAAGTAAGGTCCGTAGATTGGGTCGTAGGTGATTGGGAGTGCCCCATTTGGCTTTATTACTTTTCGCAATTCTCCTGTTCCTGTTCCCCCTTTCGGTGTATCTGGCTGTGCTGGCTGGGCTCAATCGCCGCGAACGCCCGGCGATGGTTGCGGGCGTGTGGGACTACGTCGGATTACTCTTTGGCCTCTCCGGTTTTCTTCTAATCGCCGCGCCTGCGATCTTGTATGTGATTTACCTTCGGAGTATGCCAGGCATGCTAGCGCGGGGTGTGGAACAGCCGGTCTACGACTTCTTTCTTTGGAGTTGGGCACGTTTCGGATTGGCGGCGTATTACATCGTTTTGGTTGCCCTTGTCGCGTACTCGCTTTGGGTCCGGACTCGGGCCATGGTCGTCTACAACATCAAGCCCGAAACGTTCGACCACGTCTTTGGGGACCTTCTGACGGGTCGGGGATTCCGCTGGTCCCAGAAAGGGAATAAATGGTACTTGGACCAGAGCAAAGAAGCACAGACTCCCGCACCTTCAGCGAGATCGGAATTCTCCGAACACGTCACTGCAGCCAAATCCATTTCGCAGCGACCGAGTCCGCAGCCCGTTGCCCTGGCCAAGCAGCGGCTTTGGCATGTGGCCACGCTCGACGTCTTCGACCTATTTTGGAACGTCACGATTTGGTGGCATCAAGTCCCCCAGGACATGCGAGTGGAACTCGAGCGAGACTTGCGGGCGAGGTTACAATCGGTCCCCCCGAGCGAGAACCCCGCGGCGGGATGGTTGCTCGCGGCCTCTGGCGTTTTGTTCGGAGTCATTATCGTTTGCGTCGTTGGGTTGGTCTTGTTTACGATTTTCTCCGGGTCGTAAGTTCCCTCGTGTTGTTGTCGTCCTTCCTTTGTCCTCATTCGAGAAGTAAACCGCCATGTCGAACGACCAATTCGATGACATCATGTGTGCCATTCGAGAAAATCAGCCCGAGCCAGAGCAGTTTACGTTTAGGCTGGGCACGCGCTCAGAATGAAAATAGAGGCCCTGTTTCCCTCGCCCAAGGAGGTTCGTCATGGGCGCCTCTTCGAGGGCTTCACCTACGCTCTGCAGTGCGTCACCCTTGGTGATATTTTCGGATCGTTTCAACATTGCCCACTATGCCCAGCTAAATCGTAAACCGCTTTCGACTGGGCATTCTCGAACTTTGAATCACCCTGCCCACTTCCAAACCTGGCCTTTCTTTTCTTGGGGCCACGCGTACAATCCCACCTTCACCACCGATTGACAACCGGACTTTGAAATTGCGTAATCTCCGTGGTTTGCCAAGTGGGCGGCTCCAAGTTTGGGAGTCCTCTAACACCCGGTGAACTGCGTTGCCCTTTCGTGTTCTCCAAGGAGGCCGGAGCATGATCCGCCAACTTGTCCAAGTTGCCCTCGGCGGCATTATCATTTGTATGATCGTTGGAGCACCCATCGCGTATTCTCGCTACGTCTACGTTCAACAGCGACATTTCGCCGTCGTCAAAGAAGGGGTGCTCTACCGAAGCGGCCAGATGACCCGAGCCGGGTTGAAACGAGCAGTGAAAGAATACGGCATTCGAACGGTCGTCACCCTGCGTGCCACGCGAAAGAAAGGACGCCCACATCCGGACCACGCCGAAGAGGTTTGGTGCAATAAGCAGCAAATCTATTACTACCGCCTTCCACCGAAGGTCTGGTACAAGGTCGATGGAAAAATCCCAGGCAACACGAACGTGAAGAAGTTTTTGGAAATCATGGCCGACCCGAAACATCATCCGGTTCTCATCCACTGCTTCCGGGGCCATCACCGAACGGGAATCATGATGGCCGTCTACCGAATGGAAGTCGACGCCTGGTCCAACGAAAAAGCGATAACCGAGATGGTTGTGGCCGGACACGACCGATACGAAATGCATGCCGACGTGCAGGCGTACTTGGAGGGATATCAACGAGGGGACGCGATGAAAACGCCCGACTCGAAAGACGGCGAGGAAGATCCCGAGCCTTGTTACGGAGATGAGGAATAGATGTCTGGTTGGGTGTTTTTCTCGTAGGTACACGCGAGCCGCGTGTACCTCTGTTTCGAGATGTTCCTTATGCCTGGTCCAGTCCCCAAACTGAATCGTCTCAGCTTGCGTTAACTGGTCGAGGAGCCCGCAGCGTCTTCAGGAACTCGACCAATGCGTCCTGGTCCGCTCTTGGCAGAGCCTCAAAAGTAGTTGAAGACTTCTCGGCTTGCCCCCTGTGCATCTTGATGGCGTCTTGCAGCGTTTGGGCTCGACCATCGTGCAAGTAAGGTGCCGAATCGGCCACTCCCCAAAGTGGCGGCGTCCGCCATTCGTCCGGTCCGGGTGCGCTCGAATTCCCACTCGAAGCAACTGGGATTGGATTTCCATAGTAGGCACCGGCTCCTTGCAGATCCATTCCCATCTTGTGCAACAGCAAATCGCTATAGAGCCCTTCGACCGAGCCCAGATTGGGTGTATGACAATCCGCACAGCCGATTTCGTTGAAGAGACGTTGCCCTTTCGCCGCGGCTTCTTGCTTGGTCGGTTCGGCAGGAAGGACAACGACGGGCTTCGGCAATGCGGCACAGAAAGCCGCGATCTGGTCGCACTGCTTCTGCGTCAAGTCGTGTCCCTCATCTTTGTAGGACGTGTACACGAACGGTTTGGGTTGCGCCTGCCCAGGATTGCTCAAGCCGAGTTCGTTCGCGCAAGCAGCTTGCACGAAATCGGAAATACTCGCGCTCTGCCCTTTCCAGCCGAATTTACCAATCCGTCCGTCGGCCAATATCGAGACCCGACCAACGGGCAGCGTCGGATGCCCCGGCTTCGTCATCCCGTGTCGGAACCGTTGCTTACGTTCTTCGGCCAGGAGTGTTCGTTCGGAAATCGCATCGATCAAACCAATCCCGAACAGCGCCGGTGTGTTCCGTTGCGACAGAGCCAGGGTCCCTCGCGTGCCACCAAAGCTCACCGAATCCATACTGTGTTGGTTGACGAGTTGTAACGTTGGGCGAGACGTATAAGGCAACGCAGGATTCAAAGCTCGAAGAGTTTCGAGGTATTCGGTGGCAGACGCGAACGCGTGGACGATGCCTGAACGTGTCGGCTGACCGGGGATCGTGAGCATAAACGTCGTCACGTTATGCTGCAATCCGCCCGCCCCACCGACGCCACCTTGCCCATGACATGTCACGCACGAATTGGCATTGTAGACCGGACCGAGACCATCGCCGTCGGGACTGAGCGGATCATGTGCCTTCCACACCCGCACAAACAACTCCTTCCCAGCGGCAACCTCACCGGGGTTCTGTTCCGGACGATCGACGGTGGTTCGCACCCAAACGCGCCACGCAAGCGGCCCGAGGATCACCAAAAGACCGACGACGTACCATTTCAGATTGGTCCACATGACATACCTTGCTCAGGGGAAGCGAAGATGTGAGTTTTCCTCTATTATCGCCCTCGTGACGTGTAGTTCAAGAGATTTCGATTTGGCAAAGTTGCTTTTCGCTCCGCGAAAAGATATGTTCCGGCAGAACTTTCCAAGGCTCGTTACTCTTGCGTCGAACCAGCAACATCCTTCGTCACTCTTCCTCCACCGAACACCGAAGAGACGATCACCCCCACGAGGAAAATCGTCAGCGTCCCGAACACCGGGACCATATACGCATGAAACGGACTTGCCCACCCTTGTGTGGATTCGCTCAGGCTTTTTCCAAGACCGTGAAGCGCGCTCCTATCTTGGAACGTCATCAGATACTTGGCCGTCTTGGGAATAGACAACCACAGAATCACGATTACCCCGAGGATGACCCCCGTGATCGCGGCGGGATTCCTCGCGCGTCGGCTGAGCAATCCCAACAGGAAGAGGCCAGTGATCCCACCTCCAAAAATTCCCGAAAGGGTCCACCAAATATCCAACGCACTCTCGGTGAGTTGCACGAGCAACAAAGATAGCCCCGTGCCCAACGCTCCCCAAACAATCGTGGCTCCGTACAAGACGAGCATCGAGGATCGTTCACTCGCATCGGGATTGATGAGCCTTTGATAATAATCACTCAGGATTAACGTCGCGGACGAATTGAGACTCGTCGAAACCGTGCTCATGGCAGCCGCAAACACCGCCGCGATCAAGAGTCCCGTCACTCCCGGTGGGAGGTGCTTGGCGATGAAGTGCGGAAACACTCTGTCCCCGATGTCCCAGTCCTCCAGTCCCCGAGCGATTTCCGCTTGCTTCGTCGCGAACGCGGGATCAGATGGAGAAGCACCCTTTTGCAAGAGTTTCTGCCTGGCGACGACAGCTTTCACTTCCTGCACCTCGCCCGCCTGGTAATACGCAAACAAAGTTGTCCCAATGAAGAAGAAAAGCGCACTCACCGGGACATACAAAAGCCCCCCGAGCCATAGGCTTCGTCTCGCTTCCGCGTCCGAACTCGAAGCGATGTATCGTTGGATATAACTTTGATCGATCCCGAAATTCTGCAAGTTGATCGTGATGCCATAGAGCAGGACGACCAGGAACGTCGCTACTCCCAAGTTCAGAGAAACCCATCCTGTTTCGGACACCTCAAGCCCAAAGTCACCCAGACTGAACTTGTTGTGTTCCCTCGCCACGCGGAACACCTCACCCGGTCCGCCCGGAATCGTGACCAACATCACAACCACACAGATCACCGCTCCGGTCATCAGCACGATAGCCTGGATGGCGTCCGTCCATATCACCGCGAGGATGCCTCCGACGAACGAATACAGAGTCACGCACAACCCCGTCACGATCAAGATGGTATAAATGTTCCAGCCGAAAATGACCTGCATCGGCAAGGCCATGAGGTACATCACAACGGCGACCCTCGCCACTTGCGTCAACAAGTAGAATACGCTGCCGTAAATTCTGGCCCACAATCCAAACCGTTTCTCGAGCGCGGCATAGGCCGAGACCTCTCCGCCCTGGCGGTAGTATGGCAAGAAAAATCGGACGGCAATCCACGTCACCAGTGGCAACGACAACGAGAAGACGAATGGATTCCAGTTCGTTGCGAAGGACTTGCCCGGTAAAGCGAGATAACTGATACTGCTCAAGAACGTCGCGAAGATCGACAGCCCACAAACCCATCCGGGCAATGATCGATTCGCGGCCGTGTACCCTTCGGTCGACCGCGTCTTGGTGTAGAAATACGCCCCGATGCCCATCGTCAGGACGAAATAGCCGACAAGGACGATCCAGTCGATCCAGTAGAAATGACGCATGGTCGGGCTCGCGAGACAAGAACGTTGACAACAAAGAAGGTCGGTATCCCCTGCGTCAGTGTCTCACACGATCGCGGCCCCTGCAAGAACGCAGCAGTCGGATGAATAATTGTCGGGTTTCGATGAGTGTCGCTTTTCGCTCGCAACGGAAAAGCGATGCTTGTCTGTTTCGTAGGTACGCGCGGCCCCGTGTACCTACGACAAAAACAACCGGAAAGATAGAAATTTCGCGTTCTCCCGAGTTGGGCTCCAGAACAACGCGAACAGGCAAGATGCCTGTTCTACGGATCAAGACTTTTCGCGGAGCGAAAGGCAACTCTCTGAGACGAACCGAAATGCGAACTTGTTCGCCCGAACGCCCCTTTGGTTCCCACGCAGCCGGAGAAATGCCGCAATCAATTTCGCTTACTCCATGAAAGGGCGGTTCTATTGCCTTCGTCGTGCTTCCACCAACAACGTCTGGGCGATGTCTTCCAGTTCGGGTTTCAAATCCTTCCAGACGACTAAAGCCCGAACCCACTGGACTAACTTGGCCACGATGAGCCATCCCAAATTCAAGAAGAATCCTGCGCCAATCAATCCCGAACCGGCGTCCGAATCCATGGCGATTCCCAGGAACAAAAACGGCAAGAACGCCAACAGAGCCCACCACCATCGGATTCGCAACAGGGCCCCCATGCCGAACACGATCTGCGAACCGGAACGCATGTAGTAGTACAGCCTGGACGACTCGTTGACGAGCAGGGTCCACGTCTCAGTCTTGCCTTGTCGAAGGTGGACGCACGTCACGTCTTGTCCGTTTCGCAGCGGTATGTCTCGATTCCAAAACCAATAGGGGCGGTCCGAACCATCGGGTCGAACAACGTGGAAGTTGGTCCGGACGTGAGTTGTCGTCTCGACCTGATGGCCGCCAAATGTTCTGGAAATCCTGGCGTGCGTTTGTGTATGGTGCGAAAGTCCAGCGATTTCTCCTTGTTCGAGGACGCACTCGACTTCGCGGCCTTGCACAAGATTCGGCAAGACTTCCGGGATGGCATCTTCGAAGTCGTCTTGTTCGTCATACACCGGGCGTTCTTGCACCGGCGGCGGAGTCGGACGCGAAGCCTGAGAGTTCGTGGGCAACGGAGGGGGAACCGGAACAGGACGATTCGCCGCAGGTCTGGCCGGAGCGGGTTGTGATGTCGTGCGATTCGAGATTTGTGTCGGGGCCGACTGAGGTTGGGCGCACTGAGCCACTGGAAGCCTGCCGGCGAACCGAACGTATCCTGCCGGAATGGCTTTCTCTCGGATGGCTGGGTGCGAAGCGTCGATCTTATTTTTTCGAAGACCCTCGTCGAATTTTTCGCGACAGCGGGTGAGGTGGTGTTTCAACGTTTCGTCATCAAACGGAGCTCCAGCCCACAACTCTTGCAGAATAATGTGGTCGCGAACTCCCGCACACATCCGCCCAAAGATGTAGTCCTTGAGTGTTCGAACATCCGTCTTGCCGTGTTGTTGGTTCAAAAGTGCCGTCATCGTTTCTATCCCTTCGCAAGGTGGGTTTTTGGTGGCGTGCGAAATCAGTACGAAGGGATATCCGGATTTCTCCGGCGGATGGACAAAGCGGCGGAGAAATTTTTCATTTTTTCTGCGCTTCGGCTTTTTTCAGGAGTTTGTCCACGCCGGACCAGAACTGCGTCCATGCCTTTCGCTCTTCGGGAGGAAGTTTCGCCAGAGCCTCGGGGTTCCGGACACTTTTCAGGTCGACATCTCGCTTCCAGTGCCTAAGACGGTTTGTCGACGCCTTGCGGAGTTCCGCAGTGTTTTTCTGTAGCTTCTGCTCTATGTCCTCGCGTAAGCGCATGAACCACCGGAACGCCTTGTCTCGATATTTCTTTGCGTCCGTCGGCTTGACCGCGGCGGCAAGGACCGCACTACAAGTTGCGTCGTACGTGGTCCCAGAACTCGAATCGGCATACTTCGTGATGGCCATGTCGTAGGCGCGGACCGACAGCGGATACTCCTTCTTGTGGTAACACAGTTTTCCGAGGCCGACGGCGGCGGTGGCGGTGGTTGGTCGATATTTCCCCTCGCGAAACGCCGGGACTTGCTTTTCGTACTTCACCAAGTTGCGCAACTCTTTCACCCATTCATCCGACGGATAAGGCCAGTTTCGTTGTCGGCTGCCTATCGCATGTCCCTTTTCCATGGCGGCCAATGCTTCACGGAAGCGCCCCAAACGTCGGAGGGTGGCCCCGACATTGCAGTAGGCTTGCGCATAGGATGGATTGAGTTTTGCGGCCAGGGCGTAACACGCCAAGGCCCGTTCTTGTTCGTTTTTCTGGGCATACGCCAAACCCAGGTTGTAATGATGCAAGGCATCCTTCGGGTTGATCGCGATGGCTTTCTGGTAAGCGGCGATGGCTTCGTTGATTTGGCCTTTTCGCTTCAACGCGATGGCCAAGACGTTGTAGGCGATGTCGTAGTTCGGGTTCAACTTCACGGCCGTTCGCAACGACGCAATGGCTTTGTCGAACTCGCCCCGGTTGAGATAACATCCCCCGAGATTCCGATGGCCTATCGCCATTTCGGGGTCTTTCTGAATGGCTTTTCGATAGGCTTCGATGGCTTCGTCCAGCTTTCCCTGGGCCCGGAGAGTGAGACCGAGAGAGTTGTGGGCGTTGGCCAAATCTGGACTGAGTTGGATGGCTTCGCGAGCGAGCCTCTCGGCTTCTTTTACTTTTCTTTGGTCGCGGAGTATGCCGGACAAATTGATTCGAGCCCGAGCGTGTTTCGGATCGAACCGAATGGTCCTGCGGTACATCGGTATGGCCTCGGCGGGTTGATTCAAGGCTTGGAGGAGTCGGCCGTAGGAAAAATGGGCTTCGGCGTGCTCGGGCGAATGCCGGAGCACGAAGGAGAGATGGGGCTCGGCTTCCTTCGGTCGGTTGGCGTCGAGCAATACGTCGGCAAGCCGCAACCGCGTCCGAAGGTGGTCGGGAGCGACATTGTCCTTGCTTCCGACGAGCGTCAGTTCCACCACTTTTTGATAACATTCCGCTGCCTTGCGAAGTTCGCCCTTTTTGCGATAGGCACCACCCAACACGGAATACGCAACCACGTATTTTGGGTTGAGTTTCACGGCCATCTGGAGATTCGCAATGGCCATGTCGAGCTTCTCCAGTTTCAAATACACTTTCGCAATGTTCCTATACACGACGGACCGTTTCGGCGCACACGCGATGGCTCGTTGGAATGCCTCGACGGCTTTGTTGCGTTTCCCATCCGACAGGTAGATGAGGCCCAGACAGTTGTGCGCGTTGGAGAGTTTAGGGGAAATCAGGATGGCCTCCTGCGCCAGCCGTTCGGCCTCGGCCAACTCTTCGCGACGCCGGAGAATTAGCGCCAGGTTCACCCGCGCGGCAGCCTGTTTGGGATCGAGGTCGATGGCCTTCCGGTACGCGGCGATGGCTTGTTCCGGTTGGCCAAGATCGTCGAAGGCGTGGGCTTGGATCGACTTGGCCTCCGCAAATTGGGTCGGCTGCGTGGAGCGATCGGTGTTTCGGAGGAGAAAATCGGCTTGCTTCAGGGCCTCGCGTGGCCGTTCGATTCGCAACAACAAGTAGGCCAACGCAATGCGCGCCTCCATCCAGAATGGCGCAAGGCGAATGGCCTCGTCGTACTCACGAATGGCCTCGTCGTATTTTCCGAGGACCCCCAGCGCTCGGGCCAGATTTTTGTGGGCAAACTGCATCTTGGGATTGAGTTGGATCGCCCGACGATAGGCCGCGATAGCTTCTTTTGTTCTTCCCAAACCCATGAGGTCGACGCCGAGATTGTTATGCGCCGTCGCGTAGTTCGGCTCCAATTCCAGCGCCTTCTGGGATAGATTTCTTGCCGACTGGAAATCCCCCACGTCGGCGAGCGCGGTTGCCAAATTCACATACGCCCCCGGGCTCTTCGGACGAAGCGCCAACGCAGCCGCGAAATGCGTGGCCGCCCGTGCGGCCGTCTGCGGTTGGGAATGCCGATAATCCATGCCGAGCCAGAAGTTGGCCCAGAAATCATCAGGATAATGGGCCACAACACGATTCAAGAGTTCTCGCGATTCGGAGATTTTGCCGTGGCTCGATAGCGTCCGACCGACGAGAACGAGCGACTGTGGAGGTTGTCGGGTGACGTCAACATTCCGGGCGAGGGCAGCCACCTCATTCCAGTCTTGGACCTCCAGGGCATTGCGGAACTGCGTTCGCCAAGGATCCGGATCGGCTCGCCGAATGACAGCCTGCCACCATTGTCTGTTCGAGAGTTTGGCATTCGGATCGATTGCGGCCGTGTAGAGCATGTCCTCCATGGCCGCCATCGCTCGACTCCGAATCGGCGTCGGACGTGACTTCAAGAGTTGGACGGCATCGGGCACCGGATGGTCCGGGCCGATGCCGTATTGTCGGAAGACTCGTTGATACTTGGGGACGGCTTCACGTCGTGCGAAGCGATCTTCGTCGGGACGTGTTTCCCCCGCTTCCATCTGGGTCTCGTCGATCCCCTGGATCAACTCGAAGTCCCTTCGATGTTCACGCAGCCGCGTCCGGAGCGTTTTGACCCGCTGAGAAATCCTATCCCCGAACAGCCCAGGATTGTCCTTCCCTTTTTGTTCCACTCGGCGAATGGCTCTTTCCAAATCGTTCAACGACGAATTCCACTCGGTGGGATTATTCAGCAATCGATCGGCCCGATTGGGATTGTTCCAAAGATTTTGTAAATCTTCGGCGTCCTTCTCACCCTGCCGCAGAGTCATTGCAATGTCTCGTCGGACCGCCGCCGCCTGCCGATAATATGCCGTGCCAAAAATTCCCGCGGTGATCAACAACACGGAGATCATGAGCAACATCGTCGTCACGACAGGATGCCGCCGACACCACATCCAACCTCGTTCGAGCGATGTCGTTCGCCGAGCCCGTATGGGCTGTTTGTTCTCGAAGCGCCGAAGGTCGTCGGCGAGTTCCAATGCCGTGGAGTATCGACGCTTCGGATCTTTTCGCAGCCCCTTCAAACAGATCGTTTCGAGGTCGCGCGGAATCGTCGGCTGAATCCGTCGCGGCGGAACGGGTTCCTGAGACCGGACTTGCTCGATCGTGTCCCATTCGTTGATGCCGCGAAAAGGTGGTCGTCCGGCGAGCATCTCGTAGAAGATCGCGCAGAGCGCATACACGTCCGTCGTCGGTCCGAGTTCGCCGAGCTTCGTTTGGATCTGCTCGGGCGCCATGTACGAGGGCGTTCCGAGGATTTGCCCCGTCTTGGTCTGGCCTTTCGCGTCGTCGAGTTGCCGGGCGAGCCCAAAGTCGGCGACCTTCGGGACGTCGTTTTCGTCGAGCAGAATATTGCCCGGCTTCAGGTCGCGATGGATCACGCCGCGTTCGTGGACCGAATCCATTGCTCGAGCGAGGGTCTCGATGAATCGCGCCGCTTCGTCGGGCCGTTGCGGTTGCCCCCCGAGACGGTCCGTCAACGTCCCGCCGCCAACGAATTCGAGCGTCAGATACAGTTGTCCTTCGTGTTCGCCGACGTCGAAGATTTGCACGACGTTGGGGTGTTGCTTCTGGGCGACGACTTCGGCTTCCTGGTGGAATCGATTGC
>CAYYUU010000029.1:0-16745 GCA_964474955.1 uncultured Alcaligenaceae bacterium
CCATATCGGATGGCCGTCGACCATTTCGTTTTGCCATCCTTCAAGTCGATGCAGCAAAACGTGCGGTTCCGCAAGTGGGCGTATGCGTACCCGTCGATGATCACCGGGCTCGACATGTACGCCTGGGTGCTCGTTTTCCACTTTTGCTTGGCCGAGAGTTCTCCTTTGCCGGTCTTCTTCACGTCGAGAAAGAATGCTCCCCCACCGTAGCTGCTAGTGAAGAGACCATCGTTGTGAACTGCTGGAGTCAAGATGTTCATCCCTCGGAAGGCGGGGATTTTCTTGGACCAAAGGACCTCTCCCTTTTTGGGATCAACTCCGGCGAGTTTTTGGCGAGTCTGGACGACCAACTGTTTTTTTTCCTGGAGTTTCGCGAAGATGGGAGACGAGAATGCGCTGTCCATGCCCCTTCGGCCTTCGTCGAGAGTCTTCCAAACTACTTTCCCCGTTGCCTTGTCGAGTTTTACGAAGGCTCCACCAGCCTGGACATAGACATGGTGGTCGTCCAGAAGCGGCGAACAGACAAATCCAAAGGCAGGCAGTTGTCCTTTGAATTCCTTGACGAAGTCGAATCGCCAAAGTTCCTTTCCGTCCTTGCCACGGAGGCAAACCAATACGTCGCGCATCCCGGCGACGTATAAATTCTTTCCGTCGTAAGCCGGCGTCGATCGAATCCAACTCCCGTTTCTCGCAGCGAAGAACGGAACCGTCATCGCGCCCTGCCAGGAAGTTTCCCAGAGTTTTTTGCCGGTCTTGCGATCGAAGGCATAAACCACTTCGAGCTTTCTGTCCCGTGTCTCCGTCGAGAAGACTCTGTCCTTGGTCACGATTGGCCCAGAATACGATTTTCCTAACTTGACTCGCCAGGTTTGCTTCAAATTCTTCAGGTTCGTTGGCCAAGGCTTGCCCTGGATTTTGCTGTTGCGGTTAGGACCTCGCCATTGTGGCCAGTTCCCAGTTCCTTGATCAGCAGATACCTCGAAGCGTGGGAGACAAGTCCATATGATGATGACCACGCTAAACAGCCACTTGTGATACAAAGCCAGTACCTCCGTTTTAGCCAGGAGCCTCTCGGATCCATTGACCCGAATCAGCGAACTTTAATTCCACTCAAAGTGAACACCGTATTGCCTAATCCCATATTTATATCGCGAGTGTCAAATGGTTAGCGTGTGGCCTATCGGAGAGCGGGTTGAATTAGCGGTGGTTCAGGACGTTCGGGATTCTTCCACGACTTCGTAGTATAACTGTTCGTACGCGCTGGCACTTTTATCCCAGGACCAATCCTGGCTCATTCCTGTGCGCATGATGCCGAGCCATTTCTCGGGCTGTTGATGATAACACACGAGAGCCCGTTGGACTGTTTCCAATAATGCAAACGGAGTGGGGAGCGTAAACATAAAACCTGTTGCGGTTTCATTCGTGATATTTTCGGGAGTCGTGTCGACGACGGTGTCGGCAAGCCCACCTGTGTTCCGTACGATCGGAACGGTCCCATACTTCAAGCTATACATCTGATTAAGGCCACACGGTTCAAACAAACTTGGCATCAAAAACATGTCCGCACCAGCCTCGATTTGGTGAGCCAACTGTTCGTCCAGTGCAAACTTGAGGGCGACCTTGTCGGGATGTTGTTTCTGAAGCTTCCCAAGCCCGTCCTTGTAATGTTGATCACCATCGCCAAGTATCACGAGTTGGATATCTCCTTGGAGAAGGTCGCTCCCACAACCAATAATCAAGTCCAGTCCCTTTTGCGACGCCAAGCGTGAGACCATTCCTATTAGTGGGGTCTTCGCTGCCACAGGCAAACCCACCTTCGACTGCAAAGCGGATTTACACGCGGACTTCCCCGTCGTGGTTGTCTCTTGAGTGTAGTTCTGGCTAATGTGTGGATCAATCTCCGGGTTCCAGATTGTATAGTCAATCCCATTCACGATCCCACGCAGCCTTGCACCATGCTCGTAGAGGACTCCCTGCAAACCACAACCGTAACTCGCAGTTTGGATTTCTTCCGCGTAGGTGGGACTGACCGCCGTAATGGCATCGGCGAAGACGATCCCACCCTTGAGAAAATTGATATGTCCATAGAATTCGAGCTGGTGAAAATTGAAGAGCGTCCAAGGCAAATTGGTAACCGGCAGTTCGTGTGCGGGGAAAACACCTTGGAAGGCAATGTTATGGATAGTAAACACTGTCCGGATTTCGTCATACAAGGGCCGGAGACTTTCCGCGGGGTGACGGTTATATACTTCGCGTAAATAAATGGGGATGAGTCCGGTGTGCCAATCATTACAGTGGAGCACATCCGGCCAGAAATCAACTAACCGAATGACTTCCAGGACGGCGCGGCAAAAGAATGTATATCGCTCGCAATTATCTTCGTAATCGACCTTTTTGCCGCTCGGTGAGGTAAATTGGTAGAACGTGGTTCCCTGGTTTGGGTCGTCGCGTTCGAAATAGTTCGCACACGCAACCATGTAGACTGGCACGTTCGAGTTGGGTAATGTTGCCTTCCAGATGTGGCCGGTGACGATGTGATTCCGGATGGGTATGTGGACCATTAAATTGGTGGCCTGAGGTAGAATGTCACCCATGCGGATGGCCCGATAGAGGGGCATGACTACGATACAGTCGTGGCCTCGTTCGGAAAGGGCCTTGGGTAACGCGGCCAAGACATCCGCGAGCCCGCCCGTCTTGGCAAACCCGGCTACTTCGGACGTGGCAAAAACACACTTCAAAGATCGAGCCATCGGTTCGGATTCCCAACTCGGCAAAAGGCTTCGGCGTGGAGGTTCTGTTCATGCCAAGTTAGGAGTTTACGTAGAAGCCGACAAGGCATGCGTAGAAATGTCACCAGCTTGGGAACCACATTTTCGAGTGTTCTTGCTCCGACATTTCCTTGTGTTTTTGGGAAATATCGTCCATTACTTCCAGGTCGGAATAGAACATCGCGCTTGGGTCGATCCCCTTCCGTTCGAGTTCTTGACTGCGTTGGGAAAGCGTGGGATCGGATGCAATTCGGGGCAAGACTTCGAGCCAGATGAGCCCAACGACTCCAAGAATCCCAAAAAGGGACAGCCATCTTTTCACGCCTGGAGTGTGCAAGATGTTGCTCACGAATTTATTGAGATAGAACATTCGCGGCATCCGGGAATACGACTTTGAACATGAGCCAGGCCATCAGTAACGTTAGAAGTAAATTAAGTGATTGGCCACACACGTAGAGGATGAGCGGCTTGCCCCCTTTGAATTGCTGGGACAACTCGCGGAAGTTGGTTTCGAGTCCGATGCTCACAAACGCCAAACAGAAAAACCACCCCCGGAGAGGATTGGCGGTTCCCTTGATGACGGCGCCGGTGAGTAGTTCGCCGTAGCGACCAGTCGAGTAAATGCAGGAGAAAACCAGCGAGGCGAGTACGAACCCGACGACGAATTTCGGAAATCGATGCCAGATTTCCATAGCGTTGGGGCGAGTGCCTTCCTTGGTTTTCTCGACAAAACTGACCCAATAAATGGCGACGCAAAAAGCAATGACACCGATCAAGATGTTTTGAATCATCTTCACGGTGGCTGCAACGGTCAACGCGGGAGCGGGGAGGGATTCACCTGCTGCGGCGACGGCGCCTGTGGCGTCAATCGTCCCACCGATCCACGCACCACCCAACACGGGATCCATTCCAATCGCCAAGATGAACGCCGGGAGGACCACCATCATCACGACTGTGAAGGTGAGCGATAACCCAATCGCGGCAGATAGTTCTTCTTTCTTGGCCCGGCAAGCTGCCGCCGTCGCGATCGCCGCGGAGACTCCACATACCGACATATCTGCGGAGATCACGAGGTTGAGCGCTTTGGACGTAATCTTGAGAACGTATTGGCCAAATATATATGTCGAGACGAGAACAATCGGAGTGACGACCCAGGCGACGAAGATTCCGGGAACACCGAGAACTATTAATCGACTCATGAGGACGCTGGCCCCGAGGAGCACGAGTCCGGTCTTGATGTAGAACTCCGTGCGGATGGCGGGCCGGAGCCATTTCGGAGTTCCGACCGTGTTACTGATAAGCAGACCAACTAATAGCGCCCAAAGCGCGTAGGACAAGTGTGCGTCTTTGATGACTTGTTGACCAGCGAGAACATATGCAAACACAGCAAGTAGAAACACTCCGAGAAATGCTATGGCGAATCTCGCGAATCCTCCAGCAATCACATGGCGTCCAAACCCGAATAATGCCAGGCTCATGAGAAACACAACAACGATGCCGACCAAGTTCGACTTGTTTTTCGAATCGACAAAGGCTTGGATGGGAATATTTCTCCAGGAACCAGGTTTCCCAAGCCACTGTTGGAGTGGATTGGTGGCGAGTTCTTTCTGCACTTCCTTGAGTTTAGCGCGTTCGAGTTCGATCTGTGTTTCGAGAGAATCGGTTTGTTGCTCCCTCGCGAGTTTGGTGGTTTCATTCAGGTCAACGATGGCTTTGTCGTGTTGATCGGCTTTGGCCAGTAGCTCTTGATGATTCTTGGGACGCGCAAGGAAAGTAGCACCGAGAGCAAGCAGGAGGATAAATCCGCCCAACCAGATCGCCCACCAGTCTTCCGAACCAAGCAAACCTTTTTCGATTTGCTTTTGCTTTTCTTGCGGTTCTGACTCCGGATGTGGTTGAGAATTGGCGACTTGGGATTCCTCCTCTGCCGACATGGCGAACTCCTTGCAAAGCTAATTAGTTTTCGGGCGATAGATCGCGAACCCAGGGATCGTTAATCGAATTCGGTAGAGCGAGACCCCTGCAGTTACATAGAGCGTCTTATTATCAGTGCCACCAAAAACGCAATTGCTCGGAGTTTCCGGCGTGGGAATAACTGTGAGCAATTTTCCCTTTGGGTTGAATATGTATACTCCAGCCTTTTTTCCTCTTCCGGCTGTTGCATAGACATTCCCTTTGATGTCGATCGTCATGCCATCGATTCCACGGCCTTTGCCGAAATCATGAAGTATGTGTTTCTTACCCACCGTCCCATCGGCCTTCAGAGGATACGCGAGCAAGTGTCGGTCTCCGGCAGGGTTGTTCTCGGCGAGGTACAAGGTTTTCATGTCAGGCGAAAGGACTATCCCGTTCGGCTTTTTTACGTCGGTTATGATTTGGGTCACAGTGCCATCAGGATCAATACGATAGACTCGTTCCGTCTTAATCTCTCGTTTTTCCTTCCCGACATAACGAGGGTCCGTAAAATAGATTCGGCCCCTCTTGTCAATCGTTAAATCATTAGGGCTGTTGAAACGTTTTCCTTTCCAGCGGTCGGCGAGCGTCTTGATCTTGCCATTGTCGAGGGTGATACTCACTCTTCGAGTTCCGCCGGTATTGGCTCCTTCGCAAGCGATCAGGCGGCCTTTCGCGTCAAAAATCAATCCATTCGCTCGACCGCTTGGACTTCGAAAAACGGTTGTCTTGTTGATCTTCGGATCAAACTCCATGATCCGATTTCCGATGTCGCTGAAGTAGATACAACCCCGCGGACCGTGAGCCGGACCTTCGGTGAATTCCCCCTTACTCCAGAGCTTTTCGAGATTGGCTTTTGGCGGAACAATTTTGGTTGCGTGCTGACCGTCAACTCGCCCAGCGAGAATAACGACACACAGGATGGAAAAAAGATAGCGACTCATAAGGTTGATCCGGAGGATTGTGAATAATGATGCTGGAGTTTAGCCGCAATGTTCCACTTGAAACTCCGAGCACGAAATTTACTGGTGTGCGGTTATTGTGTTGTCGTAGTACACGCGGCTCGCGTGTACCCTGAAAATTCGACAAACACCAAAGTACACGCTAGCCGCGTGCACCTACGAAATCGGACATGCATTTGTTCCCCGTTCCTCGTCCCAAGATGATGTGTCGCGTTACTTCTCACGCCAACACATCTCCCACCGGGCTATGGTTTTCCACGCCAGTCAAGCGCATATCTAACCCTTGGTGTCGAACCGTGAATCGGCTGTGATCGATTCCAAGTAAATGCAAGACTGTGGCTTGGAGGTCGTGAACATGGACGGGATTTTCGGCGACGTTATAACTGAACTCATCAGTTTGCCCATATGTAAAACCGGGTTTCACTCCGGCCCCGGCGAGGAACATCGTAAAGCACCGTGGGTGATGATCTCGACCGGCCTCTGGACTTCGATAGTTACCCTGCCCTGCTACGCCTCGCCCGAATTCACCGCCCCATATGATGAGTGTATCTTCGAGGAGGCCACGCTGTTTTAAGTCGCGGATCAAGGCGGCTGTTGCTTGATCGACATCACGACAGCGAGCCGGACACCAGGCCGTTAGCTTCTTGTGGTGATCCCAATCAGGATGGAACAGCTGGACGAACCGTACGCCACGTTCGGCCAGTCGTCGGGCGAGAATACAGTTGGCCGCGTAGGAACCGGGACGCCTCGAATCCGGACCGTACATCCGAAAAGTCGATTCTGGCTCGTTGGCGAGATTCGCAAGATCGGGCACCGAAGTTTGCATACGATAGGCCATCTCGTATTGCCGAATGCGCGTCTGAATCTCCGGATCGCCAGTAGTTTGGTGACGCATTCGATTGAGTTCACCAAGACGATTTAACATATCTCGTCGTAACGACCGAGGTAGGCCACTTGGGTCATTGAGATATAACACCCGATCACGACCAGAACGCAACCGGACACCTTGGTATCGCGATGGAAGAAATCCATCTCCCCAATAGTATTCGTAGAGAGGTTGATCACTCGGCCGTTGCATCTTCGAGACAAGAACTATGTATTCCGGCAAATTGCTATTTGGCGAACCAAGCCCATAACTCACCCATGCGCCCATACTTGGTCGGCCCGGTAATTGATGACCGGTGAGCAGAAACGTCATGGCGGGCGCATGATTAATCTGTTCTGTGTACATCGACTTGATGAAACAAAGATCGTCGGAGATGGAACCAATGTTCGGTAGCCATTCGCTGACGGTCGCACCGCTTTGACCCCAACGGCGAAACTTCGATCGCGGCCCCATGATGAGTTGACGTTGGTTCGCCGTCATGAGCGTGAGGCGTTGCCCTCGACGCACAGAGGCGGGGAGTTCTTCTCCTTCGCGTTGGTGGAGGTGCGGCTTGAAATCAAACAGCTCGATTTGCGAAGGGGCTCCCGATTGGGTTAAGAAGATAACCCGCTTGGCCTTTGGGGCGAAGTGGGGCAGGGTCGTCAAGCCGCCGTTCTCGTTTCGCGTCGTTCCTGACGCAGTGCCTTCTGGCCCAAGGAGCGATCCGAGGGCGATGGCACCGAGACTCAGCCCTCCGGCCTTTGTCAAAAAATATCTACGCGTAGGATGCAACAAGTGATCCGGTGTAGGTTTCATATAGGAATCTCACAACTGCGATTGAAATTATGGTCGGTGTCCCTTGTGGATGTATTATGAGTTTTGAGGGCCAATAGTGGTAATGTTGGATCGTAGGACAGGTTTTTAACCTGTCCAAGAAAACCCGTGGACAGGCTAAAACCTGTCATACGGTCCTCAACAATTGCTTCCCCGAATTTGGTCCTTGAGACTCGTTATAGTATCCCGCATGTGTTCCGAAATCGCAACCAAGAATCCGGAAGTCAACGATCCAAGAACTGCGAGACCCACTCAACGACCATCCGGCCGACCATCTGAGAGTCGCGTTGCTCACTCACGAGGTGGTCGGCCTTGTCAAGCGTCACGAAACACTTAGGGTACTTGGCCGTTGCAAAGTTTTTCTCGGCGTGTTCGATGGGAACGGTCTGGTCGTGCATTGGGTGGAAGATCATCAACGGACGGTTCAAGTTGGCGACGTGACTTGCAATGTCGTGCTTATTTAGATCGTCGACAAACGATTTCCCAAGACGTAATGGCCGATTACCGATTTGAATTTCGGTCGTTTCGTCTGGCCCGAAATCCGACGGAAGATATTTTTTGAGGTGGACCGTGTCCGAAGGTGTGGAAACCACAGCGATACCCTCGGCTTTTGGGATTTCGTGTGCAGCAGTTAGGATTGCTGCACCGCCCAAACTGTGGCCCATCAGCAGAGTCGGCTCCATCCCTTCGGATTCGAGCCAGCGAGTTGCCCCGACAACATCTTGCACGTTCGTGGAAAATGTAGTTTCGCTGAAGTCCCCTTTACTCTCTCCAAGCCCGGCGAAATCGAAACGTAGAAATCCGAAACCGGCCTGAGTCAGTATCTTTCCAACATTGGCGATGACCTTATAATTTTTCGAGCACGTGAAACAGTGAGCGAAGAGCACACAACGTCGCGTTCCTCCTGAGGGTATGTCGAGGAGTCCCGAAAGTGTCGTGCCTTGCGATCCGGGGAATTGTATGTGTTTCGTCGGCATGAGTTACCTTGGTGTTGTTTGAAAATCGAAACGGAGGCGGGTCCGAGAACAAAGGATATTCCTGATGTTGTGGAGTTCGCGAGCTTTACGGGGCATAACAAAACAATGACTGACACTGATACGAAAATAGGCGTTCTTTCGCGGAGTGAAAGGCGACTCTCAAAACAAAGGCCACGGTATACGGAGTGTGCCTACTACTTACATTCCTTCCCGTCTTGAGATATTAACCGCCATTGCTCATTGACCTCTTCGACTATTCCTTCGTTACGGAGTTTGATCAATCCCGCGAGAGTTTGCAACTCGGCGAGGTGGATGAGTTGTTCTGCGATGCCTTTGTATAATTCCGGAACCATATCTTTGATCGATTGAGGCTCGTGGGTGAGTGCCTCCAATAGTAGTTTCTCGCGTTTCGCTCGGTGTTTGATCGCTTGTTCAATGAGACGAGTCGGATTTCTCGTTGGCATGCCATGCGAGGGCAATAACAAACGCATGTCATATGTTTGCAACTTATGGAGAGAATCCAAATAGACCTGAACATCTCCATCCGGCGGGGCAATGATCATTGAAGTTTGGGGAGAGACCATGTCCGCGGCAAACATCAATTTATATTGAGGATCGTAAAATGCCAGATGGCCGGGTGCATGCCCGGGAGTGTGAATCGCCTCCAAAGACCAAAGCCCGCCACCGTTTGGACATTGGCCCAACTCGAGTTGATCGCTGTCGTTGATATATCGATCGGTTACAATGTCCTTTTTGATTTGCTCGGCGGTTATCGGATGCGCCCAAATCGGCAAGCCATAACGATCTCGGCAAGCATTCGCCGCATCGAGGTGATCGAAATGTTGATGGGTCAAGATAATTGCCCGCACCTTGATACCATCATGGATTCGTTCATCGAGAAGAGTGAATAGCTTTGCTTGTTCTTCCGGTGAATCGGGCCCAGGATCAATCAAGTAGGCTGGGTCGCGTCCGACGAGGAAGGCATTGGTGTGATCACTCGGAGGGAGAGCCCGGGTACGAAGCGGAATGAGTTGAACATATGGCGCGAAGTAGATCGGATGAATCGCCCCTTGTTTATACGACTTATAGGATGGAGCAATGAGGTATGGAGCATCATCGACCGGGTGATTGTTTATCGCTTCGAGAGTCATTACAGTCGGTGGCGATAGAAAACAATTTCCTTTGGTCCAATCGGCCAACGTGTCCGCAGCGGTTGTCCAACGCAGATTGACAAGTTCACCTTCGATCAAAGTTGCGTCTTGGTCTTCGGGCAAGTGGCCGACGAAGAACGTGGTTTCGAATCGCAAAGAGGTAAACGCCGGTGTCGTGATGTCTCCGATTAGCGCGAAGTCAGAGCCACGAATCCGTAGATTGAGTTCGTCCAAGATGGATAGAAACGACAATTCCTCGTCGATCATTGGTTGGCGAAAACGCGCTATTTCTACGGTCTTCGGGAACGTTCCGTCAGGCCGCCGAGCGAGCAACACGCCGGTTTCTTCGAACAGTTCACGGACGACCGCAATGCACCGAACGGCGTGGTCGTCAGTCCAGCCATTCGGTATCGCCAAACGCTCGGTCAGATCCGCGTCGGTAGCGTCAACTTTGCCACCAGGAAAAGCCCAGAATCCTCCAAAGAAACGCAACTTCTCGCTTCGTTGAACGAGCAGGACTTCAAACGATCACTGGCTTCGCGCAAGGAGTATGCTGGCGGCAGTGAGAATAGAGCTCAATGGACGAACCTCTTCACAATTGGCAAATTCCAGACGCACAACTTCAAGGTATTCAAAATATTGCGATAGTCCAAGAGGCCAAAGGGGACCGGCACTCTCGAAAATTCGCCTATCAATTCGCGGAGTTCGGGGCTATAACTATGTGAGGTGACCAAACCGGAGTACTTTTGATGAGCCAGTTACTTGATCACTTGCGAGAGACACTTGCTCCCAGCGAGCTTGAGACGGCTACCGATTCGGAGTTGCTCAGTGGGTTCGTGCGGGAAGGTGAATTAGCCGCGTTTCGAGAATTGGTTCGCCGGCACGGACCGATGGTCCTTGCCGTGTGCCGACGGGTTTTGCGTCATCATCAAGATGCGGAAGACGCCTTTCAGGCTGTATTTTTTGTGTTGGCTCGCAAAGGGGGTTCCGTGCATCCTCGCGAGAAATTGGCGGCTTGGCTTTATGGAGTGGCTTGGCGAGTTGCCTCCAAGGCCCGCACACTCCGCAATAAACAACGCCGAGTGGAGACGCTCACGCCAGATCCTCCACCGCAGGCAACGCATGACGATCACGAATCGACCGAGTGGCAAGACATCTTGGACGAAGAACTCCTGCGGCTGCCGGAAAAATACCGGCTTCCGATTCTGCTCTGCGAACTTCAAGGAAAGACTCGACCCGTTGTCGCCAAGCAACTGGGTTGGCCCGAAGGAACCGTTGCCGGGCGTTTGCATCGTGGCAAGCAGATGCTCGCCGCGCGTTTGACACGCCGCGGCGTTACTCTGAGCGTCGCGGCCTTGACCGGAGTTTTTGCCAAAGAAGGTTTGGCTTGCGTTCCGCTCTCGCAAATCGCGACTGCGGTTCGGTTAGCCAAAATCTGTAGGCTCGGAGAAGCAAGTCCGAGCCTGTTGTCCGAATCGATCCTTACCTTTTCTCATGGAGCACTCGAAACGATGAAACCGAATCGATGGATGTTGATTGCGATGGCAGTTTGCTTCGCGGCGTTGGTGTGTGGCCTCGGGTACTTCGGTCAGGCACTCGCCAAGAATGCATTTTCGAGCACTTCGACGAGCGCCAATCGGACGGCAGAAAATCCGCCAAAAACAAATGCCCCGAATCGCGGCGATGACAAAAAGGAAAAAGAAGAGAAGGAAGATGAAGAACACGAGCAAGAAGTGGATCTTCGGAAAGTCCCGGCCAAGGCCAAAGCTGCGGCCCTGAAAGCCCTGAAGAAGGCCGCGAAGAAAAAGGCGAAACTGACGAAAGCCCACGTCGAAGCCGTGTTGATGTATGAGGTCGAAGGGAAAGCGAACGGAAAGGAATATGAAATTCTTGTGACCGCCGAAGGGAAGGTCGTGAGCAAAACAGTTGAGAAGGACGACAAAGACGAAAAAGAACAGGACGATGACGACGAGGCGGAGCACGAGTTGGACATTCCGTTGAAAGCAATGCCGAAGAAAGTTATGGATGCCGCCAAGAAGGCGGTTCGCGGGATCAAGTTGTCCGAGGCTTCGGTGATGTCGGTGCTTGTGTATGAGTTCGAGGCCGTCACGGGAGATCGTCGGTATGAGATCGAAGTCACCGCGAAGGGGAATGTTCTTGAAGTCGAGACTGGGAAGGATAAGGATTAACAATTCTGGTTAGGAGATAGTCAGGTTTCGCGTCACCGGTGAGACTTGTCCACGCGAGTAATTTAGTGGGAGGTGCCTGAAGGAGCCTGCGACCGGCGCCTCCCTTTGAGCCAGAGTCACCTCTTGTAGTCTTTCCCCAAATAACGAATGACAAACGCCATTTTTCTTCGTATCGTGATTCGAAACGAAATTCCCCACCCGTGAGAACGTTTCGAAAGTAGGTGCGAAATGGCATTTTTTGAAAACATCAACAAGATTCAATTCGAAGGGCCGGACTCAAAGAACGCTTTGAGCTTCCGTCACTACAACGCCGAAGAGATGGTCGAAGGCAAGTCCATGAAGGACCATTTCCGCTTCGCCGTTTGTTACTGGCATACGATGCGAGGAACGGGCGGCGATCCGTTTGGTCCGGGTTGTGCCGTGCGTCCTTGGGAAGACGGGACGGACTCGGTCGAAATGGCGACCAAGCGAGTCCGTGTGATGTTCGAGTTTCTCGAAAAACTCGGTGTGCCGTATTACTGTTTCCATGACCGTGACGTTGCACCCGAAGGCGCGAGTTTGAAGGAGACGAATGCGAATCTCGACAAGATCGTCGCCGTTTTGAAGGAAGAGCAAGACCGAACGGGCATCAAACTCCTTTGGGGCACGGCCAATTTGTTCAGCAATCCGCGATATGTTCACGGCGCGGCGACAAGTTGTAACGCCGATGTGTTCGCGTATGCGGCGGCTCAAGTCAAGAAATGTCTGGAAGTTACCAAAGCACTTGGTGGTGAGAACTATGTGTTTTGGGGCGGGCGTGAAGGTTACTCGAATCTCTATAACACGGATATGAAACGTGAGTTAGATCACCTCGCTCGATTCTTTCATATGGCCGTGGAATATAAGATGAAGATCGGCTTTGATGGTCAGTTCTTGATTGAGCCCAAGCCGAAAGAGCCCACCAAACATCAATATGATTATGACTGTGCTGCGGTTGCTGCGTTTCTACGGGCGTATGATTTGGTCGATCACTTCAAGATGAATGTCGAGACGAATCACGCCACGCTCGCCGGACATACAATGATGCACGAGTTGGAATACGCATCGATGCAGGGCCTTCTTGGTTCGATCGACGCGAATACTGGTGACTTGTTGCTTGGATGGGATACAGACCAGTTCCCCACAGATGTGTATCTGACGACGCAATGTATGTTGGTGATTTTGAAACAAGGCGGACTGCGACCGGGTGGCGTGAACTTCGATGCCAAAGTTCGGCGGGAGAGCTTCGAACCGGAAGATTTATTCCATGCTCACATCGGCGGGATGGATGCGTTCGCACATGGATTGAAGATTGCGGCACAGATTCGTAAGGACGGAGTGTTGAGCGATTTCGTTAAGAAGCGATATGCGAGTTACGATGCGCCCTTTGGGCAGAAGATCGAATCAGGTGAATCCGGCTTTGAAGAACTAGAAGCGTATATGCTTGAGAAAGGTGATGTTGATCCAAATGTCTCTGGCCGACAGGAGATGTTGGAAAATATTGTGAATCGATATATTCGGTAAAGTTACGGTAGTGGTCTCGAGCACGGCGGAGGTGTGAGGCCTGCGTTCGTTCCACGGCAGAGCCGTGGAACGAGAAAAGGCGACTCACGAACACTACGCCGCGGCTCGCTTCGCCCCTTGGAAGAATTCCGCACAAGTCTCAAGGACATACCGCTGTTGTTCCTCGGACAATTCGGGGAACATCGGCATCGCCAGGACTGCTCGGCTTGCTTCTTCGCTTACGGGGAAGTCACCTTCGCGGTATCCCAAATAGGCCAAACATTCTTGGAGGTGCAGTGGTATGGGATAGTATATCTCACAACCAATATTGTTGGCCTTGAGATGGTTCACCAACGCATCTCGTTGTCCATCGGCCACGCGGACTACATATTGGTTATATACGTGACGACATTGAGGCGAGACGATAGGCTTCGTCAAAAAATTATTCAAGTCGTATTCATCGATCAAGTCATCATATCTCTGAGCGGCGGCGCGTCGTCCTTCGGTCCAACTTTCCAAATGAGGGAGCTTGACTCGCAAGATGGCCGCTTGAATTTCATCGAGGCGGGAATTCCACCCCATATATTTGTGATGATATTTTGGTTCCATGCCGTGGACGCGAAGGGCTTTCATGTAGTTGGCCCATTCGAGGTCGGACGTCACGACCATTCCGCCGTCACCGCTGCACCCGAAGTTTTTGCTTGGGTAAAAACTATAGCAAGCGAGAGCGCCGAGTGTCCCGGCTCGTTTCTGCTGATACTCTGCACCAATGGCTTGGGCGGCGTCTTCGACGATTCCGATGTGATGTTGTTCGGCGAGCCGCCATAATGGCTCCATGTCCGCCGTTTGGCCGTAGAGATGGACGGCGAGTATGGCGCGGGTTCGCTTCGTTAGTTTTTGTTCAACGTCCTTGGGGTCAAGGTTGTATGTTTGTGGATCGATGTCGACGAAGATGGGACGCGCGCCAATCCGACAAACTGACCCTGCCGTTGCGAAAAAGGTGAAAGTGGGCAAGATGACCTCGTCACCAGCACCTACACCCAACGCTTGAAGAGCTAACAATAACGCGTCCGTCCCCGACGCACATCCGATTCCATAACCCGCCCGACAATAACGAGCGACCTCTTCTTCCAACGCCTGGACGTTTGGGCCGAGAATGACTCGACCAGAGGACAAAACCTCTTCGACCTTGGCCAGAATTTGCGCTTCCAATTGTTCGTATTGCGCCTGGACGTCGCACAAAGGAACTTTCCGTGTCCCCGCCATGGCTCGACTCCGTTCTCCCGCGTCCGCAATCTTCGCGGACCGCCCCCATTTCTCGTGCCCGTTAGCGGGATGACGATACGAAGTCGTCGGAGATGTGTCAAGATGGTTTCAATGTGCTGAGGTGTAAGAATCTTTCTTGGGACTTGGGACGCGAAATCAATGGGTGTCCGGTTTTTGTCTTGGGTAGGGTGGGGCAAGCGGCAGCGCGAGCGAAGGCGATGGCCCACCACACAAAAACCTCATTGATTTCGCGTCCCAAGTCCCAAGAGGAATATAGTGGCATTACTTTGGTTGGAGTCAAGAAATACGGGTTCGGAGTGTGCCTACTACTTGGTCACGGCACACGGAGTGTGCCTACTACTTGCGTTCAATGCGGTGAATGCGATTCACGGTCAATTCTTTGACGGTTTGGGCACTGCCGCCAGGCCATCGGATTTCGATGTTGACCGCTTTGGAGTGGTTCCCAAGTCCGAAATGGAGGCGAAGGTCGTTTTGATTTCCTTCCCCAGTGCCAGGTTCGACATGGCGGGTCAAGACATGGTCTTTGAGCTTGATCCTGGCGATTGTACCAATCGCGGACCTGTTCACTTTCTTTCCGTCACCGACGAGTTGGAGGATGATCCAGTTATGTTTGCGGTGATCGTTGAGGAATAATTTGCCAGCGGTGCAAAGGTCCAAATCACCGTCGTTATCAATATCCGCCCATGCCGCTTGGTAGGTTGGCGGGAGCTGCTGGACTTTCTCCGTGCTGGTGACATTGGTGAACTTCCACTTCCCATCATTTCGGTAGAGTACGGGATAGTTTTTCACACCAAAGCTGGCCGTTGCGTAGACCGTTGTAAAATACAAATCGAGATTACCGTCGTTATCGTAGTCACCGAGAGTTGGAGAGGCGAAGGATTCCTGAAAGGCCAGCCCCGCACCTTTGGACTTATCTTCAAACTTATATTTGCCCTTCGGACCCGTATTTCGCAAAAACTGCGGTCGATCTTGATATTTCCGAGGATGTGCGAAATTGCCCACGAATAGATCGAGATGACCATCATTATCAAGATCACCAAAACATGAACCTATAGTGTGACCGCAGAGTGGGTACTGGATTCCACCTGTATATTTGATGCCCGGACCAGGAATGCCCGCGACTCCGTAGCCCTTCGCGACGTTTTTGAATTTACCTTTGCCATCGTTCTGCCAGAGGAAGTTGGGCTGGAGTCTGTAGTTCGAGACGTAGACGTCTATGTCGCCGTCTTCGTCGAAGTCAGCAGCGGTGATGCCTCGTGCGGAGTAATGTTGTTTTTCTGCTGATCGCCAATGTTCTTTGAATTTTCCGTTGCCGAGATTCAGAAAGATTGCATCGGGATGGACTCGTTTTTCCCAGATTTCATAACCCCCAACATAGAGATCCAACAACCCGTCGTTGTTGATGTCCACCCAGACTGCTCCGAGCGAGTTGACCGTTGGAGATTTTGGAAAAGGTACTTGCTTGAACTTTCCATTCCCCAAGTTGCGATGCAGTGACCCTGATCCTCTATACAAAAACAGGTCCGGACGTCCATCGTTATCGTAGTCGCCCCATATCCCAGCACCGTTCGGCACACCGGAATCCTTGGCCACGATGAATCGTTTTCCGCGGTCGTTGCGATACAATTTTTCGGCGTAGAGGTCGACCCATCCGTCGCCGTTGTAGTCCGCGAACGCGGCATTTCTCCCACCAGAAAAGCCATACTGTTTGCTGACATCACGGAATGCTCCGGTGGCCTGTTGCGATAGGGAAGTGAAAGCAAACACGATGCACATCGCGATGAACTGGGGGATAGGACGCATGGCGAAAACCTCCGAATTGCCTGTCTTTTACGAGTGGATTGGCGGCGACGTCTTGCAGGCGCTTGATTGTGATTACCTTCCTTATCCGAAGTGAACGGCGGCGTTGCAAAGGATTTCTCAATGAATTCTCTGCAGCCAAACTATTGAAGGCAGAGACAACTGCATGAAAAAAGCTCCCCCGATCTCATAATCGGAGGAGCGGAGAAGAAATAGCGGAGACCCGAGCTGCGCGCCCTTCTTTCAGTTACTCAGACCAGAGCAAGATGTCCTTCTCGCCCGTAGCCATGGGGGAAGGCTTCGCAGCGGTATGTGAAGTGCCGAAACGCTCGAATTGATCTGCCTCCTGACGCTGGCCGATGTCGCACATACTGCCAGACACAGCACCAGAAGTATGAGAAGTGTTGTATATCGCATTGTTGTTGCTCCTCACACCTG
>CAYYUU010000030.1:0-16212 GCA_964474955.1 uncultured Alcaligenaceae bacterium
CCTAAAAATGCACTCCTCGGTTTGGTGCAATTACGTTCTTTAAGGGTCTCTCTTATTTTATCTAGCTTTGCCCTTGCGGGGCGTCTGGTGTCCACCGCACGCCACTTCGCACTCCGCAATCACAGATCGCCTTTGGGTCGGCCCGCGCCCTTGGGGCGGTCGGCTTCCGGACGTCCTCCACGACCACCCGGTCGACCATCCGCACCCGGTCGACCTCCGCGACCACGGCCACCACCGAACCCACCGCGGCCGAAGCCTTGGCTCATTTTCTGCAATTCTTTCTGGTCGATGACGCCGTCGTTGTTCGTGTCGAGTCGTTGGAGAAATCGACCCTGGAGTGCTTCGGGCAGCTCGTCCTTGCTCAGTTTACCGTCTTTGTTTTTGTCGTAACTCTTGAGCCGTTCCATGAACTTTGCCATGAAACCACCGCCTGCACCAGGACGACCGCCACGTCCGCCCGGACCACGGCCAGGTCCGAAACCACCGGGGCCGCGAGTTCTCATTCCCTTGAGCATCTTCTTTTGCTCGTCGGTCAACAACTTGCTTAATTTCTTGTCGACTTCTTGCTGTAGTGCCGCGAGGGCTTTCTTCTGATCGGCCGTCAGCTTCAACTGTGTTTGCAAGAACTCGGGCATGATTTGTCCCGGTTTGGGACGAGCAAATCGCCCTCCGAATCCCCCACCACCTCGGCCACCTCGGCCACCCTCGCCAGGTTGGCCACCACGACCGCCTTCGCCTCGTCCGTCTCGCTGGGCGAGGACTTCTCCGGCGACCATCAACGTCAACGCCAACGCTGCAACACCAACGAACAATCGTTTCATCGAAACTTCTCCGTGGATCATCGGACTGAGAATTTCCCACCTAACGCGGGCAGGTCAAATATTTCTGGCAATGAGTGTTGTCTGTCTATGAAAACGGAACGGCAATTCGCCGGACCACCGTTCTCATTCCTTTTTCATGCAAAAAGTCGGGTGATGCGAATTCTGGGATGGGGTTCGATCGTAAGTCCACGCGGCTCGTGTAATGTCCCTGGAGGAGTGTTTTTGGTGGGGCGTTCCCAAACGAAGTGAGGGGCGTGAACGTATCTGGGGAAATCAGAAATACCCCGCCCCTCGCTGCGCTCGTGGCGTGTCACCGGATAAACAAACCCAGCGTGTACCTCCGATCAAAACTCTGCGAATGCCGGAGTCTTTATTTTTTACTGATGCAGTACAAAGCATCATCGGAACGCAGGAAGAGTTGGCCATCGCTGACGGCAGGCGTCCCGCTAAAGTCTCCGCGTCCGCCGAACGTGTTACGAGCTAGAATTTTGAGCCCCTTGTCCGCCTCGACGACGTCCACCTGTCCCGACCGATTGACGACATAAAGTTTTCCGTCGATGACGATGGGCGAGGCATAGTACTGCCCCGAGAGCCGTTTCGAGCCGACTTCCTTTCCTGTCTTGGCGTCGGCACAAATCAGCGAACCCCTTCGGCTGACCCAGAAGAGCAAGCCGTCATACAGCACCGGAGAGGGAACGTATGTTCCGCCTCGCATCGACCAGAGAACGTTCTTTTTGGCGTCGCCTTTGCCGCCAATTTTGACAGCCGTACGGCCTCCGTTCTTGCCACCAACAAGGTAAACAACTCCGTCCTTCGCAATGGCGCTCGTGCAAGCCGTCCCGTCCACATTGGTCTCGGCATACCATTTCAGTTTTCCGTTGGCCGGGTTCAGGCTCCACACTTCATAAGTTACCGACAACAACAACTCGGGTTCACCATCCGACGTTTTCCCCAGAACCGGAGTGCCGTAGCATCCCGAAAGACTCGCTGCCGGAGACTTCCACTCGAGTTTGCCTGTCTTGGCGTCGAATGCGTACATCGTCGCGCTTTCATTCGAAGCAGTGACAATGACCATGTCCTTGTAAACGATCGGGCTGTTGGCCGAACCGAACGTCGTCTTTCGCGTGTTCGTCCCAACGCTCTTTTGCCAAAGTTTTTTGCCCTTGAGATCGTATGCAAAGACGCCCGACGTGCCGCAATACACGAACACTCGCTTACCGTCACTCGCGGGTGTGCTTGAGGCGTACCCGTGATAGGAGAACTGCCCGAAGGACGCGAACTCCGGATTCGTCGATGGATTCGTCTTGGTCCAGAGTTTCTTGCCGGTCTTGCGGTCCACACAGACCAGGTATCGCTTGAGATTGTTCCGCGAACCCGAGAAGCAATTGACGAAAACCTTGTCGCCCACGACGATCGGGCTCGAAAAACCCTTGCCGGGCATGTCCAGTTTCCACTGGAGGTTCTTCTCGGCGCTCCACTTGATTGGGATGTTTTTGTCCTTGCTGATTCCAGAACCATTGGGGCCTCGGAATCGTAGCCAATCAGCAGACGCGCTCTGAGCGACCACCACACTCATCCACAAGGCGAAAAGAAGGGAGAACGACTTTTTCACGGATAGTGCCTTTCGTACGAGGATATCGACGCTCTGGGTACACCGAGGATATGCCGGTCTGCCGAGAAACAATCTTCAGTACCCAGAACGGCAAGAGGGCCTTGTGTTCCACACTTTAGATGGGAGGGCACAACTATAAACCCCTCTCGGCCAATCGTGTCTCGATCGTTCTCGTAATTTTTCGTGCGCGTCGGATTTCCCGAAATCTCCAACTGCTGAGCTCCTTTTCCCATCGGGCTGGAACTTCTTACACTAACAACAAGGGAGTTGTGTTCAGCACGGAGCGTGCATTAGGCAAATCATCCACAATCGGAAGGGGGACGTCTGTGTTCTGGTTCACGCGTGAAAAAACAACTTGGCTGGTCGTTGCCGCAGCATTGGGGCTTTGGGGATTGGTTCTCGGACTCGGCGTGGCTTCGTCGAGCCAAGTAGCTTCTTCCCAAACTCAACGTCCGACTCAGAAGGGCGAGAAGGAACAAGCCCCAACAACGAAACGACCGCAACCGGACGAAAAGACCGACATCGGAGCATTGTTGAAAAAAGCCGGCATTGGATTCCGCCGAGGGCCGAAAAAAGAGTACTTGGTCCGGGTGAACTTGAAGGAAACGGGCGACAAACACATTGTGTTCATCGCCCCCAAGCCGCTGAATATTAGTGGGTTCGAATTCTTTCGTCTTTCCGCTCCGGCGAAGATGGGGTACCTCAAAGCGGACCCGAAGTGGATGGGAGATTTGCTCGATCGGAATCGAACGACGCTTTTCGGGGCGTGGGAGCTCCAGAAGGTCAAAGGCCGATATTTGCCCGTCTTCACGTCGCAAGTTCCGGTCAAGGCCTCACCTCTTGCCCTCAAGGCCGCGCTCGTCCTGGCCGTCCGCGCAGCGTACAACTACCAGGGCGTGCCGCAAATCAACTGGTTCCATCGACGCATCCACCTCAAAGGACCCAAGGGAGGAAAACGCACCATCGCAGTCAAGGGCGATCGTGTCGTGGCCAAGGTCGGAAAATTCGACGTCGTGATCAAAAAAGACACGATTGAGATGGGCGGTCGGTCGGCGAAAATCCGTGGCCGTGTAACGATCATGATTACTCAACAGCAAAGTGGCCCGCCGACCATCACAGTCAACCGCCAGCGCGTTTTCAAGTCCGACTTGTAGGAACGAGATTTGTTCTATTTTTCGCGCACCACGTCCAAACGTATATAATTTGGAGATGAGGCCGGGAATTTGATTGGATGTTGACGAGCCTGAAGCGAGAGAAGGATCGAGTCTGGCCTTGTCGACAATCATTCTTCGCCTCACGCTTCAGGCTTGTATCCGATCTTTCATCCGACCGGACAATCAACAACGGACCACTCACTATTCCCCCGCGGAATGGTATTTGCAGCACAATAGATTCCAGTTTGAAACGAAATAGACATCCGGAGTACGCACATATGACCACCGATACATTTCCTCTGAGAAAAATCGACCACGTTCGGTTTTTTGTTGGAAACGCTCGACAATCGGCTTACTTCTATCGGAACGCTTTTGGCTTTGATGTCGTCGCGTACGCGGGCCTCGAAACTCGCTCTCGCAAAGAGGCCGGGTACGTCCTCAAACAAGGCGACATCACGTTCGTACTGACGTCGCCGCTCGGCCGCGAGCACCCCGAGAGTAACCGGCTCGTAGAACACGGCGATGGGGTGCAAGACGTCGCCCTGGAAGTCGACGACGTTCGCACCGCCTTTCAAGAAGCCGTGAAGCGAGGTGCCGTCCCAGTCACGGAACCCAATGCCCTCGAGGACGACCACGGGGTTTATGAGTTCGCCAAGATCAAGACTTATGGGGACACGACTCACACGTTCCTCAACCGGGATCGCTACCGTGGCATTTTCGCGCCCGGTTACGAACCGATCGACCCAGACCGTTATAGCCCCAGCACCGCGCATCCGGTCGGCTTGATGGCCATCGACCACATCGTCGGGAACGTCGAACTAGGAAAGATGGACGAGTGGGTCTCGTACTACGAGAAGGTGATGGGATTCACGCAACTCGTGCACTTCGACGACAAAGATATCAGCACGGAATATTCGGCTCTCATGTCCAAGGTCGTTCAGGGTGGCGGCGGTCGGATCAAGTTCCCCATCAACGAACCCGCCGATGGCCGCCGCAAGTCACAGATCGAAGAATATCTCGAGTTTTATGGCGGTCCGGGAGTCCAACACATCGCCATGGCCACGCCGGACATCATCAGTACCGTCAAGGCCATGCGAGCCAACGACGTCTCGTTCTTGCGAGTCCCCCAGACCTATTATGATGCTCTGCCCGAGCGTGTCGGGCAGATCAACGAAGACATGAAAGAACTGGCCGAACTTGGCATCCTCGTGGACCGCGACGAAGAAGGGTACTTGCTCCAGATCTTCACGAAACCCGTCGCCGACCGCCCAACGGTGTTCTTCGAAATCATCCAACGATGCGGTTCCCAAAGTTTCGGCAAGGGTAATTTCAAGGCGCTCTTCGAAGCCATCGAGCGAGAGCAAGAGAAGCGGGGAACGCTGTAACCTCATCGAATCACGGCCAGAAATAACACCATCGGAGATCCCATCATGCCTCCGTACAAACAAATTGGTTCCATCCCTCGCAAGCGACACATCGAGCACCGAGTCGAACCCGGTTATCGCAACGAGGGGATCTATTACGAAGAGGTGGTGACGCTTGCGGGCTTTGACCGAGCCTACTCGATCTGTTACCATCTCCGCCCTCCGACTCGTGTGAAGAAAGTCGAAACGGTCCACACATCGTTGTTGGAACGCACTGAGGAACTGCCTCTACGACATCACCATTTGAAGACGAAAGAAATTCCCGCGAGTGGCGACGTCATTACCGGTCGAATCTCCTTACTTTTCAATAACGATGTGGTGATGAGTCGTTGTCGCCCGGCCCAGCGACAAGGCGAGTTATATCGGAATGCCACGCACGACGAGGTGATCTTCGTGCACGGCGGAAGAGGGACGCTCCATACGATGTTTGGTCCGTTGCCTTTCCGCCCATTCGACTATGTGGTCATACCTCGATGTACGACGTATCGGATGGAGTTCGAGGCCGGAATCGAACCGAATCTGTTGATCATCGAAGCTGCCGAAAATGTCGTTGTCCCGCCGAATTATCTGAACCCCGATGGCCAAATGATGTTGGACGCGCCGTACAGCGAACGAGATTTGCATGGACCGACCGAACTCGACGTCGTCGACAAGGACGAAGAGACGACAGTGTTGATCAAGGACGGACAACGTATCACTCGATACACCTTCGCGAATCATCCATTCGATGTCGTCGGATGGGATGGGATGGTCTATCCGTTCACGTTCAACGCCGACGACTTCGAGCCAATCACCGGGACGACTCACCAACCGCCGCCGATCCACTTGACTTTCCAGAGCAAAGGATTTGTTCTCTGCACGTTCGCACCTCGGATGCTCGACCACCATCCCGAGGCGATCAAAGTACCGTACGCTCACTCGAACGTACAGGCCGACGAAGTTCTCTATTACGTGCGTGGAAATTTTGGAAGTCGGAGAGGTGTCGAGGAATCTTCGGTCACGCTGCATCCAAGGGGCATCGCCCATGGACCACATCCGGGAACGATCGTTGCCAGCCGACCAATGACTCGCACAGACGAACTCGCCGTCATGGTCGACACGGTGCGGCCGCTGTTCGTGACAAAACAGGCACTCGAACTCGATGATCCGGCGTATCCGATGAGCTGGCTGGAGTGATTGAGGTTTCGTTTTTTGTTTTTGTTTTGGATTGCGGCAGCGAAGACTGCCGCATTGGTATTTTGGTTTTTGTTTTTGAGTGTCGTCTTTCGCTCCGCGAAAGAACGCCTGGTTGAGATTTCTTTCTCTTACCGGCCTTCTGCCTCTCTATTCCCGATTCCCTCAATTCAATTTCGCGTAATCGTTTCATTCAAATTCAAGATCGCCCTCGCCACGGTCGTCCATGCAGCAAGGTCTCTCGCCGAGATACTTTCCGGTCGCGGCGCGAGTCCCACCGAGACCAATCGTTCTGCCGCTTTCGCATCTTGCGAAAATTGTTGTTCGGCTGTCCGTTGCAACCGCAGCACGACAGCCATTTCCCGCCCCGACGGATTGCGGGACAACGCAGCACGCCACGCCCACCGAATTTTCTCTCCCGGAGTCTTCCCCCCTTCTCGAATGATTCTCGCGGCAAACACGCGAGCGGCTTCCACAAACGTCGGATCGTTCAGGAGCGTTAGCGCTTGGAGCGGTGTGTTGCTCCGCGAACGCTGGGCAGTACATTCTTCGCGCGACGGGGCATCAAACGCCCGCAACATCGGATGCAAGAATTGCCTTTGCCAGTGAACGTAGACGCCGCGTCGATATTGGTTGTTGTTACGATCAGGGTTATATCGCCGTTTCGGGAAATTCAGATGCGCGTAATATCCTGAGGGCTGATACGGACGAGCACTCGGGCCACCCAATCGATCGACCAACAGCCCACTAACGGCGAGTGCGTTGTCACGAATCATCTCGGCGGGCAATCGGAATCGGCTCTGCCGAGCATAGAGTTCGTTCTCCGGATCGCGTTTGAGCAGCGCTTTTGGTGGGACCGAAGATTGTTGATAAGCATTCGAGAGGACCATCAACCGGACCATGTGTTTCACATCCCATCCTTTTTCCACGAACTCCTTCGCGAGCCAATCCAACAACTCCGGATGCGAAGGCCAACTGCCTTGCGAACCGGTGTCTTCGAGATTCTTCGAAATCCCGCGGCCAAAGTATAAAGCCCACAACCGATTCACAAACACCCGCGCCGTTTGCGGGTTGTCCTTCGACGTAAGCCATTTCGCAAGATCCAACCGGGAGGCCCGTTGCCCCTTCTTCGTCTTGATTTGCTCAAAGACCTCCGGAACCGCGGGCGCGACGATCTTCCCTTTTTTGTCCATCCAATCGCCGCGATTCAAAACGCGGATCGTTCGCGGCTTGACACTTTGCGTGACCATCGTCCACAGTTTTCGCTTCGCAATTGCCGCATGGTCTTTTCGCAGAGTTTCCAGTTCGGTCTTCCAGGCCTTGCGAGTCTGCTCGCCGACTCCGTCAGCACCTTTGATTTTTCCTTCGAGCTTTTGAATTTGTTTTTGCAGCTTGGCCGCTTCGAGTCGGTCGAGAGGCGAAGTCACTTGAATTTCCGGCTTGCGTTTCGTCGGCGAAGAGTTCGGAGCCCGGAAGGCTCCGCGTTCTTTTACGTCCGCGAAGAACGCTCCCAAGCTATAAAAATCCTTCGCCGTGTATGGATCGTATTTGTGGTTATGACACTGCGCACAACCGACCGTCGCCCCCATCCAAACTGCCGATACATTCCGCACGCGGTCGGCAAAGTAAATCGCCAGATATTCGCCATCCTGCGCCCCGCCCTCGTGAGTCGTTTGGAGCAACCGGTTGTATCCGGTCGCAATCTTCTGATCGACGGTCGAGTTCGGCAACAAATCCCCGGCAAGTTGTTCGGTCGTAAATTGATCGAACGGCATATTGTCATGGAACGCCTTGATGACCCAATCCCGATACGGCGCGATGTTATGTTCTTGATCGCCGTGATATCCGACAGTACTCGCGTATCGAACGAGATCGAGCCAGTACATCGCCATTCGCTCGCTGTAGTGGGGAGATTTCAAAAGCCGGTCGACGAGTTTTCTGTAAGCCTCGGGGCTCTTGTCTTTGAGAAACGAACCGACGTCGGCGGGTGTCGGCGGAAGGCCCGTCAAGTCGAAGTGCAAACGTCGGATCAACGTCACGCGATCCGCCCTTGCGGATGGCTTCAGCCCTTCGGCTTCCAGCCGCGACAAGATGAAATCATCAATCGGATTCTTACACCACTTGGCGTCTTTGACTTCGGGCACCTTGGGACGACGCGGCGGTGCGTAGCTCCAATGTTTCTCGAACTTGGCACCTTGCTTGATCCATCGCTTGAGCAACGCCAACTCTTCGGCAGTCACTTCCTTGCCCGTTTTCGGAGGCGGCATTCGTCGAGTTACTCGTGGGTGAGTAATCCGAGCGATCATCTCACTCTTGTCGGGTTGCCCCGCAGCAATGATCCGATAGCCGCCAAGATCGGCTTTGATGTCGCCCTCAACGTCGAAACGAATATCGGCTTTGCGACTCGTCGAATCCGGACCGTGACACGCGAAACATTTGTTCGAAAGGATCGGGCGAATGTCGCGATTGAATTTGATTTGGTTATTCTTCCCGTCGGCGAACACCAAACTCGGAATCCCAAACAGCGAGAGAAAAGACCAAAAGAACGCGACAGGCCCAATACGATTTGTCAAAGGCATGAGTTTATCCGAAACCAAAGCGGGAGGGTCAGAGCTGAAACGATTGGTAGAATTCAATACATCCATTATGTTCCGAGATTGTCAAAGCGTAAACACTTTTTCGAGTCGTGTCACAACGCATCATCGGCTTTCGGACCTCTTGAGTTCCCCCATTCGTCTTAGCACGAGAAACACTAACACGCCAGAGAAGCCAATAATCCCCGGGCCTTCCGCGAGTGTCCAGTACCATGGCATTCCCGCCACGACATCCACAATCAACAACCCAATTCCTAACGCAACTTTGAGGCAACCCACAAACAACAGGAGTCCGAGATAGTGATCAACGTCGTGCACGATGTACAAATACAAAACACCCCAAGCCACGTACATCATCGAAAGCGAGCGGGTCAAGTAGCTGAAGATGGTCGTGTCCCTTATCGCTTCTTGGAACATCCAGCCGTGCACTTCCTCCATCCAGGCATACGGAAAGAAAATCGCGAATACGGCCAGAGATTGTGCGATCCCGCCAACATAAAGGAGGGCGACGAGAAATTTGCGGGTCATCGGATTCGTAAGTTTTGAGTGTAGTCTTTCGCGCAGTGAAGGGCGCCTGTCCTTGTTTTGTTTTGGAGTGCGTCAGCTTCGCTGCCGCTTTGGTCGTTTTGTTTTGTTTCTGTTTTTCTCTTGATCTCCGTCCTCGTCAAGCTCACTCACTCCAAAACAATGCTCCGTTCTCCGCATTCCTTTAATCCGTATGCGTCTGCCGGTGTTCGATCCCCTTCCATAAATCCAACGCCCACTCCAGGCCCTGAATATCAGCGAAACAGAAGCGACAACGAGCCAGATGATTCGTGACGGCGGAATACGCTTGGAGACACAAGAACGGTCGGCCATCGCCTTCAACCTTGATGAGAAACGCCTTGCCCAACAGTCCGTTCTCGCCCTCGTGATCCCATTCCTTCAGCGTGTCTTCCGGTTCGCCGATGCCAGCTAAACCTTCTTCGGGAGTGATCGTGTTCCCTTCGTGAGCGCTCAAAAACGTCAACCACGCGGCGTGCGAGTAATCATCCGAAATGAACCAAGTTCCATCGTCTTCCCATTTCTCTTGCGTCTCACCGGGAATCGTGACCGACCAACCGTTCGGCAGAATCGCCCGTACAGGATTTCTCCGATATCCGATCAAGCGTTCGTCGGGATCAACGTCGTCGGCATGGTCCCCGACAGTGTCCCACAAGTCATAGTCCTTGCTGCCCACGAAGTCGAACAACTCCGACCATTCCCGCCAGGGAAGTTGCATCGTGGAATCGAGTTCGTGCGCTTTCTTGAGCGACTCATAGGCATCCACCCAAAGTGCTTTCTCGTCATCGTCGAACGGCTCTCGCCATCGGATTTCGTTCCACATCAGCAACAACGCCCGCCCTCGATGATAGTTCGCGCCAAATCCTTGTTCGAACCACGGAAAGAAATCGACCCCTCTCGAAGGATCCTCGGCAACCGTCTTCCACCACTGCGCCTTCCGCGGTCCCAGCGGAGTCATGACTCCTTCTTCGTTCGGGTAGCCGTAATCGAACCCCATGCAGACGCGAAGTTCTTCATACTCCTCATCGAGTCGCTCGGCCACGGCGGCAGCCAAGTTCCCGAGCCAACCGAGCATGGCCTGCTGAACGGCTGCGAAATTACCGCTTTGGGAATAGCCGGTTTCGTCGTCGATTTGCTCCCACGTCGCTCCAACCTCAGCAGCCACTCGCTCGCAAAGATCGATAAGGTAAGCGTGATATCCCGGCCCGATCGACGACGTCCGCTCGGCAAAGTACACGATCCCCGCCTCGGGAATGATGAATTCGGCCCGGGCGTCAATGTACGTTTCGACCAACAACACATCGTGCTCTTCTCTGTTTTTCCCCATCCCAAGTCGTCCGATTCCTTCCGCGGCGTTTTCTTGCAGCCAATGCTGAGTTGCTTGTAACCAGTCTGTCGGAGAGGCGTATTTTGTTGTGTCGTACCGACCCGTCATAGATAAATCGATCCCCACGTTGACTCTCCTTCGAGCGGTGGAAGTTAGGGCATTTCGTTTTCCAAGAGTTTGGTCAATCCGACCGAGATTCTCAAGCCCGGAAGGAAATCCGAGTACGGTTTTTTTTCACTGCCCAAAATTGTACACGTCCTTGCTTGAGACTTGGACTGTGCAATCAATGAATGTCCGATTCCTGTGTTGTCCGAGGAACGGGAATCTCGGCCTCCAAGAAAGCAAGTGTCCCTCTGAGAAGTTCTCCGAAGCCTGGAAAGTTAACTGCCGTTATATCCCCGCTCCTCCGACAACGAACTCGTCATTAATCGGATCATCGAACCGATTTACACGACCATCGAGCAGCGAATAGATATTCATCGTATATAAAGCCGGAGAATATATATGCAGCGTGACGAGGTCGGCGTTATCCGCTTGCAGATTCGATACTTGATGAATGTCACTGTCCTGCGAACCGGTGATACTTCCTTCTTCCAACGTAAACGTTTCAGTGGGATATATCATCCCATTCGGGGCGGTACCGAACGTCGTCTCCAACGCCGTCCCGCGCAAAATCTTAACGCCACAACTCGACCCAACATGATCATGAATCGGGCTGCGTTGTCCGTTCTTCCAACACAGCACCAACGCTTGATAGGCCGGACCATAATACATCAAATTACGCACGTAACGCTCTGGATGAAACCGGAGATATGACCGGACGTCGTCAAACGTAATGGACGTATTATGGAACCACTGAATGAGGGCATCGAGTGGTATGCGGTCGGTATAACAATCAAGCTGGGAAAACAGTTCGCCGCCGACTCCGATCATATGTTCGTTTCCTCGGATAAAATTGGATGAAGAAGAGCCGCATGGTGTCTTGTTTGGAAACTACTTGCGTAGACCATGCTTTTGCCTCAGGGCAAAAGCATGGTCCAGAGTCTCGGAACCGGAATCATAATAATACGACTCTGATTGATCTCTCTGGACGCCCAAAATAAAACATACTTTCCGACTCTATTGTTGCTTCTTTTTCTTCTCCTCTTTGGGAACAAGCACCGCACCCACGCCGGCGGCAATCCGAGGATCACTCGGCTGGGCCCACTCAAAGCTTTGGCCCTCTTGGGTCTTCGGCTCTGGTGCCGGTTTCGGTGCTTTCTTCTTCGGAACCCAATCCTGCGGCAGTTTCACGGTCCAGTGACCAATCAAAGTGTGTCGCTCGTAAGAGAGCAGATACAAATGCAGGAGCGTCGGATCGAGTTCATCGCGGTGCATGACCGGCCCGTCGATGCCAAACGCATGGTGATCGATCCATCGGTCGTTCTGATCAAGCAGCACGGAAAAATACGGCTCCTTGTGCGGCGGATTTTCTTTGAGCTTTGAGTAGTCCTGATAGAACGGCGGAACGCCGATGCCCATCGGACGCTTGAAGCCCTGATTATATTGACCCGAAGAAAGTTGCGGGACGTCGGGCGCTGCGCCCGTGTTCTCTTTGTTCAACGTAAAGCCGCTAATGATGAACCGTAATTCTTCGTTGACTCCAGCCTTTCGCAAAACTTCGAAATAGCTCCCTTCCTTCTTCATCGCCTCCAGCGCCGGAATCCCGTCTTCCTGGGCTTCGTTTTCGGCTCCTTCGTTATTCTCTCTTTTGGCGGCTTGGAGATAGTCACTTCGGAATTTCAATTCCAGTTCGAAGAACGATTTCCCTTTGTACCGTTCGTTCTCGCTAACTTTGGAATTCGGAGTGATCTTTCGGAGTTTGGCCGTCTTGGGATGTTGACTCATCCGCCAATAATCATTGCTCCACGGAATTTCTACTTGGTACATCCCGGGCTTGACGAACGTCGAAAACCGAATCACGCGCCCGTCGTAAAACTGTTCCCATGTACGCAAGTTATGAGCCATGATATTTTTGTGCTTCCCGACTTGATTACCTTCCGCGAAGATCTTCTGGTCATTCAGGAACGTAACGTCGACTTCCTTCTCCTCGTCGAGGGTCCGCAGTTTTTTGAGGCGTTCTTTGTCGAGAATCGTCCCGGTGGGGTCGACCCAATGTTCCAGTTGCCATCGATGGTCCCACGGAAAGAGACCGTATTGGATCGTTTTCTCCTCCGCTCCGTTGTTGAGATTATGCTCAAACAACTTGGCATAATGGCCCATCGGGAACTGAAACCACCCGTGGTAATACATTTTCTTCTGGCCATTCTCGACCGTATAAAGGAGGACCTCCCAGAGCCCGGCGTTCAGACAGTTTCGCGCGAGGCTGGCCACGACGAGATTTTTCTGTTCCCATTTCTTCGAATCGGATTTTTTGACCTGAACAATCCCGTCGGCCTTCTTGTCTCTAAAGTCTTGGACATAGAACTGACACTGTTGGCGATTCCACTCCCGATCGACCAAGGCAATTCGCAGCAAGTTCGGGTCGTCTCGGGTCCACTCCGGCGCGTTGATGGCAAACAAACTGGCGTCGACATTCTCGAACGTGATGGTCGAAATATGGTCGTTGCCTTCGAGTGGTTCGAGCACAAAGTCGAAGTGCGTCTTGTCGTCTTTCTGCTTCAAAACCAGTTTCCGCCCATCAAATTTTCCGAACTGGATGCTTCGGGTTGCGGGATCATCCGGATATTGGTCGTTCCGCAGCTCGATGACGGCAACTACCACCTCGGGTTCGACTTTCGAGAGCGGGGCGATCTTGAGAAAGTAGTATGCGGCTCCAGCTCCGCCGAGAAGCAACACAACGATGGCCCAACTGACGATCGGAGATGCCGGCGACTTTTCGGGCAAGAGGCCACGAAACGCCAAGGGCATCAGGATCAGTAACCCAATTGGAACGAACACTCGGAATGTCCCAAATTGATCAAGACGATACACGCTCCCGGCAGTGACCCCGGCAACGATACAGACGAGAGCAATGGGGATCGTTCCCAGGAAGTTTGCGACAACAAAAGTCGGCAAACTTGGCCCACTTTTTCCACCGATGCCCGGCGCTGCCGGAGCGAACTGCTGGAGCGAACTCTTGAACACCGCGTAGAAGCCAAATGGTTCTTCGGGATGAAGCTCTGGCGATTTTCCCCAAAACATCCGGCGTCCCAGATAGGCCAACACGGACCCGATCAGGACCCCTCCAAGGACAATCATGCCGCCCTTGTAGATACCAAAAATCGCCGCCGCGAGAATCGCAACAATGGCCGCTAGATATAGCGATAAGGCGGCGAAGAGCGCCATCACGCCCATAACGATCCACTGAGTCAAATCACTATAGTGCGCGGCAAATTTTACTGTGGCAAATAACGTGGGAAATTTAAGGCCGAGAAATTCTTTCGGTACCAGATGGAGGAACCCGGCCACCAGAGCCGCCAGGAGTATGAATTGGAACAAGTAGCTCAAGATGTATGACGTGAGGCTTCCTTTCGTGGGGGTTGGCTCTGGGTTCTCCCCAAAGGTACCACCGTTCTGTGATTGCCGAGATCGATCGATCGTGGACATGGGAAGTTCCTATTCCTGAGGGCAAACGGATGTGTTATCGGCGGGTGAGCCATAGACGTGCCTTTACCTGCCGAATTGACGGGAAATGATTTATCGGTTGTCGTTCTTACTCATTGTTTAATGTAGAGGTGATTTCGCATTTCACCAAGAGAGTTGCTTTTCGCTCCACGAAAAGTTCTTTGTCTGTTGCCTGGCAACTGCGGGAGCCCACACAGGCACTCAACATCGTTGAAGCCAAATTGTCCCTTTCGACCCGTTTCCATTTGCAGCAGATTTCCTGAACAATTTTTATTCCTCACGTGCCCAAGTCTCGGAATCGTAAATCTCGGCGAACCTTACTCTGCCCGATTGTCTCCGTTGTAAGAACGGGGTTCACATTTGTACAATCCCACACCGGTTTACAACATTCTTACAAGGCTGAAATGCTCTCATTCATGGAAGGGCCGATCAATTTCTCGCGCCACTGAGATCGATAACCCGTTGTGATTGCTGGGTTTGCAGCTGCTACTTGTGATTTTCCCATGAAAACTCAAATATTGGTATTGCACTTGCTGTAGTTGTTTTCCAACTTTCCTTTCCTGTTGACAAATCAAGGAGGTTCTCAATGCAAGTCGAACTCTACTGCTCTCACTGTTCTGCTCGATTTGCTGCGTCTCCCGACACCCCGGCTCTGGAAGTCTTGGACAAGATGTTCGACGACGGTCCCTGGTTCGGGCTCGGAGACGGCGGAACATTCGAAGACATGATTTTCAACGCCCTCATGGAACACGGCGACATCCCATGTCCGTGGTGTGGTGAAGCCGTTCACGTCTCGGAAGAAACTCTAGGAGACTTGGCCAAGGAAATGATGTCGCAGCTGTAAGCTTCTCTCCCTTTCTTCCACGTTTGGGAAAGTTGCTTTTCGCGGAGCGAAAAGATTCCAAAGCCGAGCAACTTTTTGCGGGGGCGGTCAGGTAAACAACTGTTGCGAGTGCCAGAGAAGTCTTGTTCAGTGGCACGTCCCCGAACGTACAACGTTTTTCAAAGGTGGTTTATCGCTTTGTTTGTCCAGAATTTGCATCGATTGACACGCTTTCAGCTGTCGTTTCTTTTGGAATGAAGGTGTGCCATGAAACGCAAATTCTGGCCGAAACTCTACCAGTTGTTGGTGCAAACGGCTCGTGACTTTTCCCAAAAGACTGGAGCACGACTAAACTCAATACCGTTCAACTAACCTTGTTGTACATTATTTTGTTCACTGGAAAAAGCGCCGAAAATCAGCTCCGATAGGCGCCGAACCATACTGAACATTGCAGTGCACATCCCGTTTCATCGAACGGTATTGGGGCTAAACTCCTGATCAATGGGGTACGCATCGTCCGAAAACACAACTTAGGTTGTCTTTGAAAAACGTTAGCGGCGCGGGGGCGTGCCGCCGAACACAATCTCTTGCAATTACGACACTTCTCTATCCGTCCGCCCCACAAAAGGACGCTTGCCTTTGTTTTGGAATGTGGCTCGCCCCCACACTACTCCAGAACAAAAAGACCTATCCCTTCCCTCAATCCTTTTCTCGCTCCACTGTCACCGCCATCACAATCGGCGCACTCTGATCACTGTCCACAAATTCGATATCGCGGATCAACGCCTGACGTTTCGGACGAATCGCAAGATACCGAATTTGCTGTCCACGAAGTCGAAACGCGAGCTTCGATTTCGGCACATTGACGACCCGAATGTAATCGGCGAAGTGGACACCGTTGAGCAACTTGTGATCTTCCTTTTTCCCGTCGGCGTAGTGCAGCCGCACGATCATCGCTACACTTTTTTCCTGACCATACGGATAGCCCCAACCGCTCACACCGCTCAACAAGTGAATCGCCTTCGCTTCCGTGTTGCACGGGATGCGGACCGATTTCGGCATCTTGGGCGTGATGTTTCCATTCGGCGAGTACAAGAGGATGACGTTAGGAACCTTCGTTCCTTTCGGATCGACC